>NZ_JBUZNN010000006.1:182619-231237 GCF_055326235.1 Tessaracoccus yangjingae
AAAAAAAAGAAAAAAAAACTATTCTATCTTGGAGGGGGTCCTTGCCCCCCGCCGTGTGGGGCTCTCAGGTGAGGTTGAGGTGGATGACGCCGTAGTTGTAGGCCTTGCGACGGTAGACCACGGATGGGCGGCCGCTGTCGGCGTCCTGGTAGAGGAAGAAGTCGTGACCGACCAGCTCCATCTCGTCCAGCGCCTGAGCCAACGTGAGGGGCGCGGTGCTGAACTCCTTCTCCCGCACCACCAGGGGGCCGTCGCCCGTCACGACGAGTCCCGCGACCTCGTGGGTCTCGACATCGTCGTGCGAGGCGCCGTTGACCGGTGCCGCCGGCTGGACGATCTCGGCGATGTTGTTCGCCCGCAGCCCTCGGTGCGTCTTGCGACGATCGCCGGCCTTGCGGAGCTGCGTCTTGAGGCGCTCGAGCGCCATCTCGAAGGCGGCCACCTTGTCGTTGGAGCGGGCTTCGGCTCGGACCACGGGACCCCGGCTGCGCAACGTCAGCTGCACCTCGACGGCGTCCGAGGGATCCTTCGTGCCTTCCGAAGCATGGAACTCGACCTCGACGCGAATGACCCGGTCCCGCAGTCTCTCCACGCTGGCCAATCGCTCGTTGATCAGTTCCTTCAGCTCGGGATTGATCGAACAGTGCCGACCGGTGACGACGATGTCCATAATTCCTCCGTCTGTCGTGGGGCCCGCTACGGACCCGACTCGAACACGGCCGCCGGGAGCATCCCGGCAGCGGATGACCAAAGCCGCGGGTGATCTTTCGATCCGGCCCGCGGCTTGTCCATGAACCAACGCTACCCCTCCGGGGCAAGGCTGTCATCGGCAAACCGCAAGTGTTCAGAGGTAGTCCGCGTCCGCGACCACCGCCGCGCCCAGAACCGTGACGCCGCCCGCCCTCAGGCTGCGGACTGCTTCACCCAGGGATGCGCCTGTCGTCACCACGTCGTCCACGACAAGCACCGGCGAAGAGCTTCCCACCGCCCGCATGCTCCCGGACAGGTTCGCCGCCCGCTCCGCGCGGGTCAGCCCCTCCTGGTCCGCCCCGGCGGACAGCCGCCGAAGCCGGCGCTCCGCCCGCAGCCCGGACTCCCGGGCGGCGGCCCGGGCAAGGCGGTACGCGTGGTCGTAGCCGCGCGCCCGCACCGCGCCGGGCCGGGAGGGCACCGGAACGAGGACCGTGTCGGGTGACGGGTCGTGCCCACCGATCGCGCGGGCGAGCAGCCCGCCGAGGACCTTGTCCAGATGCAGGGCGCCGTCATCCTTGTAGCGTGGGATCACGTGGGCGAGGAGGGGGCGGTAGGCGCAGGCCGCGTACAGCGGCACCGGCAGCCTCCCCTGAACCACCCGCGGCGGCGCGTCCAACGCCGCCTGACAGGCGTCACACAATCCGAAGCCTGGCGCCCCGCAGCCGGGGCAGGCTGCGCCCAGCAGAAGGTCCGCCGCCGCGTGGAGGATGGGTCGCATGCCCCATGGTCGGAAACCGGTCCACCCTCCTCCCGTTGTCCACAGGGTCAGCCGGCGTAGGCGATGGCGCTGATGCCCTCCCCCAGCCTGGTCCAGCGGGTCCTGGCTTCGTAGCGCCAGGTGACGCCTGCGTCGGTGCGCAGCGCGATGGCCCCTCCGCCCAGCCGGGCCACCGCAGTCAACTCCTCGACCTCCCCGGAGAATGGGCCGAGTTCCTCGACGAGCGAACCGTCCACCTCCGTGGCGAAGATCGAACGAACCCCGGCATCCATGGCGGCCACGGCGATCGCGGTCTCCGCGTGCCAGGCCACCGCACTCACGTCGCCCAGCGTCACCCCCGACGCCCCGACCATGGGAAGGGGGCGCCAGTCCGCCACTGACATGCGCCCCGACGACAGGACGGTGCCGATGCCGAGGGTCCTGACATCGCCCGACGAGACCAGAAGCGCGATGCGGGCCCGGGCCGGGGACACGGCGAACTCCTCCAGGGTCGCCCCGGCCGGGAGCGTCAGTTCCACCTCGTCCACGGACCCCACCCGGTCCACCGTGAACAGCCGGGTCACGCCCTCGAGGTCGTCGCCCATGAGCCACAGCGTGCCCAGCACGAACTGGGGGGCCCGGAGATTGGCGTACGGCACGGGAACCGCCGCCAGGTCGCCACGCATCGGGCCCATGAGAAGGACTGTTCCTGTGTCGTCGATCACCGCGGCCGTGTCGCCGTCGAGCGACACCGCGAGGTCCGCCGCGTTGACCTCCAACGAGCCCCACGGGTCGAAGCCGCCGTCACCGGTGACGCGTCCCGGGACCCCGTCACGGACCCCGAAGAGATCGACGGTGGAGGCACGGGAGAGTATCTGGTAGCCCTGCTGGCCGGCGAGTTCGAGCACCCCGTCGGCGCGCGCGCCGGGGAGTGTGAAGGGGAACCCGTTGCTGGTCACCACGAGCCCGGTGACCCTGGGGATGGCGGTGAGCGACCAGAGCAGCTGGGCGCCGAGCCTGCGCCGGGCATCGTCCCCCAGCCGGTCGTGGAGCCCGGCGAAGTTCACTGTGACCACACCGTTCGGATCGATCGTCGCCCCCTCGTCGGTGAGGCTGACGCCGCTGGGGACGGCATCGCTGACCGCCTGCGCGATGCCCGCGGACGGGCCGCTCAGGACCGCCTCGACTATCGCCGTGGGCGTGACCTGGGTCTCCGGCATGTGGATCGGGTCCGCGACCACATGGCTGCCCGCCCGGCTCATGAAGTACAGCGGCACACGGTCGTAGTATCTCTGGAAGATGTAGCGGGACAGCATGACGCCCGGCAGGGGCGCATCGATGCGCCATTCGCCGTCCTCCATCACGACCTGGAAGTCGTGGAACAGCGCACGTGGCGCGGCGGTGTAGTGCCCGAACTCGTCGAGTGTCCCCAGCTGGACCCCGTCGACCGAGGCTGTCGCGGCACCGCCTTCGACGACCCCGTCGAAGACGACGGCGACGTCCGGCCTCCAGTCGCGGCCGGCCGATTCGGTGAGGTACTCGCGTGCGACGGCGTAGCCCCCGTCAGGTGACGCCATCGCCTGCAGGTAGCCGTCGACCAGCCGCGCCGGCGACACGCCCGCCTCGGGTGGCTGGGGTGCGATGTCGATGCCGCGCGGCTCCGCTGACACCGGAACCTGCTCGACGGGGCCCGCTGTGGGTATCTGGGTGCAGCCGGTGGCGACCAGTGCAAGGACCAGCGCTGCGACGATCCCTCTCATCGGCTGACCTCCATCGGCTGGTCGTCGACCGGGATGACCGACAGCGGTGATGCCGTGAGCTCGTGGCCCGGATCCCGGGGAAGCGTCAGCCTGAACTGCGCGCCGCGATGCGGCCGTCCCCATGCCGTCAGCCACCCGCGGTGGAGGCGGGCGTCCTCCATGGAGATGGCCAGGCCGAGGCCCGAGCCCCCGACGATCCGGGTGCGGCTGGGATCCGCCCGCCAGAAGCGGTCGAACACGCGCGCCGCGTCCTCCGCCTCGAACCCCACCCCGTGGTCCCGCACCGTCACGGCGACGGCGTGCTCGTTGGCCGCGACAACAAGGTGGACCGGCTTGCCCTCGGCGTGCTCGATGGCGTTGGTGATGAGGTTGCGCAGGATGCGACGGATGCGTCTCGAGTCCACGGCGGCGGTGGTGTCGGCGCTGCGTCGCTCGAGCGACAACTCCACGCCGACCTTGTCCGCCATGCGGCGGGCCGCCGAGATCTCCGCCTCGACGAGCGAGGTGACGTCCGTCTCGTCCAGGGTCAGCACGGCCGCCCCGGCGTCGAACCGGGAGATCTCGAGCAGGTCGGCAAGCATGCCGTCGAACCGGTCGATCTCGTGACTCATCAGCTCCGCCGACCTGGCTGTGAGCGGGTCCAGCGCGTAGCGGGAGTCGTAGATCATGTCCGACGCCATCTTGATGGTGGTCATGGGGGTGCGCAGCTCGTGGGACACATCGCTCACGAACCGCTGCTGCAGGGTGGAGAGGGTCTCCAGTTCGCGGATCCGCTGCTGGAGCTGCGCCGCCATCCGGTTCATCGACTTCGCGAGGCTCGCCAGGTCGTCCGTTCCGCGCACCGCCATCCGCTCCCCCAGCTGGCCGGACGCCAGTCTCAGGGCGGTGCGGCTGGCCCGTCTCACCGGTCGTACCACCTGGTTCGTGACCAGGTAGGCGACGAGTGCCAGGGCCGCCGCGAGCGCCAGCCCGGTGCCCGCAACGGCCCCCTGGAGCGCCCTCAGCGTCTGGGTCTCGGTGGTCATCGGGAAGATGTAGTAGACCGGGAACCGCTCGCCCGCCGACCCGATGAGCGCGGTCCCGATCGCCCAGCCCGGTTCCGGCTGGGCGGCGGTGTCGGTGAAGATCACCTGGGTGGGGGTCACGAACATCCCCTCCCCCGCCTCCACCTGCGCGATCAGCGCGTCCGGAACGGACTCGGCGCGGATGCCGGCCGAGACCAGCCTCGAGGCGGGCCCCTGGATGACGACCCTGTACTGGGCCGCCTGGGCGTCAGCGAGGTCAGCCAGGCGGTTCAGCGACTCGTGCACCGCCACCCCCCGATTCTCCGGGCTCCGGAGCTGGGCCTGCATGAAGGCGTAGACGCCCGCCGCCTCGTTGAGGGACGCCGACTTCTTGGCCGCGACCACGCCGGCGGTGGCCTGCTGCAGGAGCACCATGCCCGCCAGCAGCATGAGCACGATGGACAACGCGAGCGTGGAGAAGAGGACGCGGAGGGGAAGCGACCCCCACCACAGCCGTCGGAGCCCGAGCGTGCCCTTACTGCGCTGCTTCACCGGCCCTGTACCCGATCCCTCTGACCGTGATGACGATCTCCGGGCTCTCCGGATCCTTCTCGACCTTCGCGCGTAGCCGCTGCACATGCACGTTGACCAGGCGGGTGTCCGCCGAGTTCCGGTATCCCCACACCTCGTCCAGCAGCGCCTCCCTCGTGAAGACGTGCGTGGGACGCTTCGCCAGGGCGAGGAGGAGGTCGAACTCGAGTGGGGTGAGCGAGAGCTGGCTGCCGCCCCGTCGGACCACGTGCGACGACACGGAGATCGTCAGGTCCCCGATGGCGAGGGTATCCGCGCCGGCCTCGCCGTTCGTCCTCCGCAACCGGGTCCTGATCCGGGCGATCAGCTCCTTCGACTTGAAGGGCTTGGCAACGTAGTCGTCGGCACCGGCCTCGAGCCCTCCGACGACGTCCGCGGTGTCCGACTTCGCCGTCAGCATGATGATCGGGACCCCGGACTCCGCGCGAATGTCCCGGCAGACCGCGACACCGTCGCGCCCCGGGAGCATGAGATCCAGCAGGACGAGGTCTGGGCGCCACTGCCTGAACTCGTTGAGCGCCACCTCGCCGCTGGCACAGCGCACGGTGTCGAAACCCTCCTGCCGCAACACGATCTGCAGCATTTCAGACAGCGCCGCGTCGTCGTCGACGACGAGAATGCGGGGCTTGCCCCTGGCGTCGGTCACCCCAGCCTCCTTGCTTACGGACACCCCATGCTAGCTTCGCTCCGAAACTCAGCGACCCTCGGCGCTAGTTGAGGTTCGGATCCTCGGTCCACGTGGACCATCGGCCTGTGGCTCCCCCCACGCGGCGCAGCACCCGCCGCCAGAGACCGTCCGGGTGGCCGAAGACGTCTTCGGTGCGCGCCGGGACCCGGAACCAGGATCCCCGGATCAGCTCGCTCTGCAGCTGCCCCGCAGCCCACCCCGACAACCCCACGAAGAGCCGCAGCTGGTTGAACGACGCGGCCATCAGCTCGGGCGGGAAGTTGAGATCGACGACGCCGATGTCCCCGACGACCCGCTCCCACCCGGGCGGGGGCGAGTCCGGTGTGGCGGGCTCGCCCAGCGCGATGGCGACATCCGGGTTCACCGGCCCGCCCTCGAAGACGCGTGCGGGGTGGCTCAGATGGTCCCGGAAGCTCTCCTGGATGCTTGCGGCGGGCAAATCCGAGAGCAGGTTCAGGCACACGCCCAGGCTGCCCTCGTTGTTGTGCTCGAGCAGCAGCACGACGGTGCGATCGAAGTAGCCGCCGCGCCCCGGTTGGTTGGCGACCAGCAGCTGCCCGACGGCGACCGCTCCAGTGTGCATCACGGCCACCACTCTATCCGCCGCGAAACGACGACGTGCCCACCTGAGGGAGGCAGGCGGGCACGTCGTCGTGGAGGGGGTGGAAGTGATGGATCTCCCCCACGGGGCTCCTACAAGGCATGGGCCGAGCGAATCCAGGTACCGCCACGTGGCACGGACCGGTTGGCGGCCTGCCCCAGCTCACGGCGCGCTACGAGGACTCACCCGCGAGACTCTGTTCGAGCGTCCGAAGGGTCAGCCACTATTGAACGTTCGTCGCCCTGCCCGTTCAGCGAACCGGTCGAGCGCCGAGAGCCGGTCCAGGACGGTCCAGACCCTGACACCACCGATCGGCTTCTCGACGCGTATCACGCCGTTCGCGGCCAGACGGTCAAGTATCCGGTAGACGCTGGGCACCGCTACTCCAAGCTCGGCCACCATCTCGGCGGTGAACGCCGGCTCGGCCGAACACAGATCCGCGACCTTCATCAGGTTCGCAGTCCGTCGGTCAGCCGTAGCGAAAATGCGGTCGCGGAGATCGAAGATGTCAGAACGCAAATGTGAGAACCCTAGCTCGTTACTCTCATTAGCAGCCCTGTTGAGAACACGATAGAAACGCACTCTCACTACCAGCGGAACCTAGGTACCGCCTCTGGGCCCAAGTCCGCCCCTGTGCGCCCTCTTCTCTGCCCGAGGGCCGATCCGATGAACGCCCCTGACAAGGAAAAAGGGGCCGTCAGCGAACTGACGGCCCCAGGGGGTGGAGGTGGCGGGAATTGAACCCGCGTCCTCGAGAGATGAACCAGGGCTTCTCCGGGTGCAGCTGACTACTCGTTCTACTCGGCTCCTGCACTCACGTCAGCATGTCGCAGACGAGCCCAGCTCCAGTAAAGTCCCGAGCTACCCCTGAAACACAGGTGGCTCAGCAAGCCTTCTGAATGAGGCCAGGAACCGGACGGAAGGCACGTCCGGACTGACCGTTCGATCACTGATCAGGCAGCGAGAGCGAACTGTGCGCGGTTGTTTTCGGCACTTATTGGTTTCCATGCGGCGTTTACGAGATAAGCATGGATCCTCGACCCGCTTCCCCTGGAACTACCGTCCCAAGTCGAAACCAGTCACCCCCCTGTTGAGTTGTACTCACCCATGATAGCGCGTCTGCGGCAGCTGGCCGCGCGGCGGCCGGGGCCGCGCGAGCAGCACCTTCTCGAACCCCCCGGTGCCCGACTGCCCGTTGAACGCACGGACGCTGGCGGTAAGCGTCGCGGCGAACCACACCAGCCACACCAGGCCCATGAGCTCGGTGAGCCCGAAGATCAGTCCCACCACCATGGCCGCGAAGCCGGCCACGATCATCGTGACCTGAAGGCTGAGCGCGCGCGCCGCCTCCCACCAGACGCGGGAACCGGGGGTGGCGACGGCCTTGACCACGGCCGGGCCGACGAAGGACGTTAAAAGCCCGGAGAGCTGGGTCAGGCCCGCTCCGACGTTGTCGGCCGGCGCGGGGAGGCCTGGGGCCTGGGGCCGCAACGCCGCCGGCGCGATCCGAGCCAGGCCCACCAGGGCCCGGTTCAGTTCCGCCCGATCGCGAGCGCCCAGCGCCTGGTCCAACCGCCGGTCCAGATCCGCCTCGTTCAGCTGCCCGGTCGCGTAGCACGCCTGGAGGTGCGCCACGGCGCGGTCACGTGCCGCCTCGCTGATCTGGGTGTTCGGGTGCTGGGGATAAGCGCTCATGGCTCCAGTGTCCTCCCCGCTCGCGGCTCAGCACACCGGGAAGCTCCCTGAGCCGACCCCTATTCACCCCCGGTTGTAGCGGTTTCGGCTGGCGAGCGCGCGCTCGGCCTCCCGCTTGGCGTCCCGCTCCGCGAGGGCGTGGCGCTTGTCCCAGTCCTTCTTGCCGGTGGCGACGGCGATCTCGACCTTCGCGTACCCGTCGTTGAAGTAGATCGACAGCGGGACGAGGGTCTTGCTCGAGCCCTCCAACTCCCGGGCGATCTTGGCGATCTCCTTGCGGTGCAGCAGGAGCTTGCGCGTGCGGCGGGCGGAGTGGTTGCGCCAGGTACCGAACTCGTACTCCGGGATGTGGGCATTGATGAGCCACGCCTCGCCGTGCTCGTCGACCGTGGCGTAGGCATCGAGAAGGGTGGCACGCCCGGCGCGCAGCGTCTTGACCTCGGTGCCGGTCAACACGAGCCCGGCCTCGTACACGTCACCGATGAGGTAGTCGTGCCGGGCCTTCTTGTTCTGCGCGATCAGCTTGCGTCCGGTCTCCCTGGGCATTCGACCAGTATGTCACGCGTCAGCCGAACCACCGTGCCATCGGGTTCACCACCGAACCGTTCTCCCACACCATGAGGTGCAGGTGGCAGCCTGTGGAGTATCCGGTGTTGCCGACGTAGCCGATCACCTGGCCCCGGGACACACGCTGACCGACACCTACGATGTAGCGCGAGGCATGGTTGTAGCCGGTGGTCACGTAGTCACCGTCCACGCGGCCATGGTCGATCATGAGGCGGTTGCCGTAGCCGGAGTTGTAGTAGCGCTCGGAGACGGTCCCGGCGGCTGCCGCACGGATGGGCGTGCCGCAGGCCGCACCGAAGTCGGTACCGTCGTGGAGCTTCCAGTATCCGAGGACGGGGTGCAGCCGCATGCCGTACCGCGACGTGATCCTCGCCGGAACGGGGTACATGAAGCTCGTCGACGTGGCCGCGCTCGCCTTGGCGGGGGCCGCTGCCGGGGCGGAGGTCTTGGCGGGCGATCCCGAGGACGCCTGGGTCTTGGCTGCGGCCTCCCGGGCAGCCTTCTCAGCCGCTGCCTTGGCCGCAGCGGCCTTCTCCGCCGCCGCCTTCTCTGCGGCTGCCTTCTTCTCGGCTGCGATCCTGGCCTGGATCCGCTTCTCGACGGCGGCGCTCTCCTGCGCCAGCGCCGCCTGCCGCTGCTCCTCGGACGCCAGCTGGCTCTCCGCCGTCTGCTCCGCGTCGCGGGTCTCTGCCACGAGCCTCTCCACCTGGGCCCGAAGGTCCGCTGCCGCCTCCGTCGCGGCCTGGCTCGCCTGCAGCTGCGCCGCGGCCGCGGCCCGGGCTGCAGCCGCCTCATCCTCGGCGGCATCCGCGGCGGCCTGCGCGTCCTCGAGCATGAGCCGGCGCATCTCCAGCTCGTCGAGCTGACGGGCGGAGGAGTCGAACAGCGTGTGCGCGAGCTGCGCGCGCTGGTTGAGGTTCGACACCGTCACGTCGGAGAACAGCATCGCGAGGTTGAGCAGCCCGTGGTTCTGTTGGGTGGTGACGAGGATCTCCTCGTCGAGGCGCCGGTTGACGGAATCGAGCGCCGCCATCGCGGCTGCGACATCCGCCTTGGCCTGCTCGAGCCGGTGCTCGGCCTCTGCCAGTTCGGCAGCGCGCCGCTCGTCGAGCGCGTGGGCCTCACGCTCCGCGGACTCCGCCTCAGCGAGGCGCGCCTCTGCCGAGGCGAGCTCGCCACGTGCGGTGTCGTGGGCCTGGACGGCGGACGCGAGTGCTGCGTTGGCGTCCTCGACGGCCTCGGACTGCTGGGCCATCTGCTGCTGCAGCTCGGACTTCCGGTCGTCGAGTTCGTCGGCCGCGGACCACGTCGTCAGGGAGGCGGTCAGGCAGAGGGCGGCGAGCGAGGCGACGATGCCTCGGGCGATGCGGGTGGTCAGTGGGCGATGATCGGTGGAAAGGGGGGGAAGCTCCCGTTTCACGCTTGTCACTCCTTCGTGCTGCTAGACGCGCAGGTACTTTCTGGTTGCCAGCAGTGTGGGAATGACCGACAAGGCGATCCCCACCGCCGCAATGGCAAGAATGGCAGTGACCAGGTCACCCCAACCAATCCACGGTAAAGCGGTGATTGAGGTTTGCGCGTTCTGCACGATCACCACCCAGTACCCCAGAGTGAGCGCCCCCGCCGCCAGCACGATGCCGATGACCCCTGCCACCAGCGATTCGAGCAGGAATGGGAGGAGGATGTAGAGATTGGACGCTCCCACCAGACGCATGATCCCGATCTCACGCCGGCGGGTGAAGGCGGCCATCCTGATGGTGTTGGCGATCTGGAGGGATGCGGCCAGCAGCAGCAGCAGGCTCATCGTGATGGTGGCCCATTGGAGCGCGGCCAGCCACTTGAACATCGGCTCGAGAACCGTGTGGAGGTCCTGCACGTTCTGCACCCCTTGGAGGCCCCGGGCTTCGCTCACCACCCCGGCGTAGTTCTCGGGGTTGACCAGGCTCACGCGGAACGAGTCCTGCATGTCCTCGGCGGTGCGGGAGGCGACGACAGGCGAGTCCGCGAAGACACGCTGGAACTCCTCGAACGCCGCCTCCTTGCTCTCGTAGACCACCTCGCTGACCTCGGGGTTGGCCGCGAGTGTCTCCTGGATCTGGTCCCGCTGGGCCTCGGTGGTGGCCTTTCCTGCTTCGCACCGCCCACCCTGCGTGTTCTCGGTGCACAGGAACACGGAGATCTCGATCTTGTCGTAGAGGCTCCGCTTGGCCAGGTCCACCTCCATGGACGTGAGCAGCCCCGCACCGAGGAGCGAGAGTGAGACGCCCATCGTGACGATGACCGCGATGGTCATCGCAAGGTTGCGCTTGAGCCCTGACCAGGTCTCGCGTAGTGAATGCCGCATTGTCTCTCCTGCCCTACGCCGTGCCGTAGATGCCCTTGGCCTGGTCGCGCACGAGCTCGCCTTCGCGGAGCTCGAGCACCCGGCGGCGCATCTGGTCGACGATGGACGAGTCGTGGGTGGCCATGATCACGGTGGTGTCGGCCTTGTTGATCCGGTCGAGCAGCTTCATGATGCCCACGGAGGTCTCGGGATCCAGGTTTCCGGTGGGCTCGTCGGCGATCAGGATCTTGGGGCGGTTGACGAAGGCCCGGGCGATGGCGACGCGCTGCTGCTCGCCGCCCGACAGCTCCTCCGACGGGCGGTCGGCCTTGCCGGCCAGCCCGACCAGCTCGAGGGTGTCCGGCACGATGCTGCGGATCTCGCGGGCCGGCCTCCCGATCACCTGGAGCGCGAAGGCGACGTTCTCGAACACCGTCTTGCCCGGGAGGAGGCGGAAGTCCTGGAACACGGTGCCGATCTGCCGCCTGAGCGCCGGGACCTTCCACTGGTTCATCGTGGTGAGGTTCTTGCCGGCCACGTACAGCGTCCCCTTGGTGGGCCGGTACTCCCGCAGGATGAGCCGGATGAAGGTGGTCTTGCCGGACCCCGACTGACCCACGAGGAACACGAACTCACCGCGCCCGATCTCCAGGTTGATGTTGCGCAGAGCGGCGCGCTCCTGCCCTGGGTAGAACTTGGTGACGTCCTCGAACGTGATCACGCGATACTCCGACGGTGTGGGGAAGATCCTGAGAAACTCTCAGTTGCACAGCGAGTGTAGATCACCGCCACAAGCCCCGCCTAACGCGACACGCGACCGGACCGGTCAGGCGTCGAGGCCCGCCTTCATGCGCCAACGGATCCCCGCGTCGATGAAACCGTCGATGTCGCCGTCGAAGACCGCCTCGGGGTTGCCCACCTCGTGCTCCGTGCGCAGGTCCTTGACCATCTGGTACGGGTTCATCACGTAGGAGCGCATCTGCGCCCCCCACGAGTTCCCGCCGTCGCTCTTCAACGCGTTGAGCTCCTTCTCGCGGTCCTGTCGGACCCTCTCCAGGAGCCTCGACTGCAGAACGCGCAGGGCGGCCGCCTTGTTCTGGAGCTGGGACTTCTCGTTCTGGCAGCTGACGACGATCCCGGTGGGGAGGTGCGTGATGCGCACGGCCGAGTCCGTGGTGTTGACCGACTGGCCGCCGGGACCGGAGGAACGGAAGACGTCGATCCGGAGTTCGGCCTCGGGGATGTCGATGTGGTCCGTCTCCTCGGTGACGGGCAGGACCTCGACGCCGGCGAAGGAGGTCTGGCGACGGCCCTGGTTGTCGAACGGCGAGATGCGGACCAGGCGATGCGTCCCCTGCTCGACCGAGAGCGTGCCGTAGGCGAAGGGAGCCTTCACCGCGAAGGTGGCGGACTTCAGGCCCGCCTCCTCCGCGTAGGACGTGTCGTAGATCTCGGTGGGATAGCCGTGCCGGTCCGCCCACCTCAGGTACATGCGCATCAGCATCTCCGCGAAGTCGGCGGCGTCGACGCCGCCGGCCTCCGCGCGGATGGTGACGAGGGCCTCGCGCGAGTCGTAGTCGCCGGAGAGCAGTGTGCGCACCTCGAGCGCCTCGATGTCCCCCGCCAGCTTGCGCAGGTCCCTGGCGACCTCGTCGCGCGCCTCGGCATCGCCCTCGTCCTCGGCCATCTGCACCATGAGCTCTGCGTCCTCGAGCCGGGACCGGAGGCTGACCAGCCGGTCGACCTCCCCCTGCTTCGCGGAGAGTTGAGAGGTCACACGCTGGGCGTTGTCCTGGTTGTCCCACAGGTCGGGCGCGGCCACCTCGTCCTCGAGGGACGCGATCTCGGCGCGCAGCTTCTCGAGGTCTGCGACCGCCTCGATCGAGCTGAGTGAGCGACCGAGGTCTGACAGGAGCTGGGAGAGGTCATCGTGAGCCACGATCGACCATCCTACCGTCAGTTGAGGAGCCGGAGCCTGCCACAATGGACCCGACGAAGGAAGAGGGTGCCATGGGTGCGACCAAGGACAGGCTGAAGCGGGACCTCGCAGCCGCGCTGCGCGCGAAGGATGAGGCCGCGAAGACCACCATCCGCATGGTCATGGCGGCTATCGGTGTGGAGGAGGTGGCCGGCGCCACCGCCCGTGAGCTCAGCGACGCCGAGGAGTTGGCCGTCGTGGCCAGGGAGATGCGCAAGCGCAGGGAGTCGGCCGCCACTTACGCCGAGGCGGGCCGTGAGGATCTGGCGGGCAGGGAGACCTCCGAGGCGGAGTTCATCGCCGGCTACCTCCCGACGCCCCTGACTGACCAGGAGCTGGAGCAGATGGTCGACGAGGAGGTCGGCAGGCTCGGCGAGACGCCGACGATGAAGCACATGGGGTCACTGGTCAAGGCCGTGACCGCGCGCGCCGAGGGTCGGGCCGAGGGCAAGACCATCGCGTCGCTCGTGCGCGCGAGGCTGGGCTGACGCCCTCCCCGCCGTCGCTGTACCGTGAGTGTGCCCACCCCTGCGGCATTGGCTAGGGTTGGGTTCCGCCGGGGCGCATAGCTCAGTTGGTTAGAGCACCTGCCTTACAAGCAGGGAGTCGGGGGTTCGAGTCCCTCTGCGCCCACACACCGCGGGAGGAGGCACCATGACCACCGGTCGGCGCGCCCTGCCTGCGGAGGACGTTCACGGCGGCGCCGCTGGCACCCCCCGTCGGGGGATCGCCGACGTCCCTCCCCCGTCGGCCCCCCTGGGGGCCAGGCACGGCATCGCAGAGCCCGAACCGGACACCGACACGCGCCGCGCCTGGCTGGCCATCGGGCTCCTGGGGATCGTCATGGTGGTGGCGGTCGCCGCGCTCTACCTCGTGGTCGGGGGTCGTGGCGCCACCACCGCACCGTCGAGCCCGTCGGCGTCCACGAGTGCGCCCGCGGAGTCGGCCACGCCCGCCGCGACCCAGGACGGCTCCACGTCCGGCACGCCCACCCCCCTCGAATCGCCCTCCCCCACCCCTTCGGCCCCCGCATCACCCCTGGTCCTCGAGCTCGGAGACGTCACGCTCGTCGTTCCCGAGGGGTGGGAGCTCTACGCCGACGAGGTGGTCCAGGACGGCCGTCGACTCGTGCGGGTGCGCGAACCGCTCTCCGACACCCGGGTGCAGGCAGTCACCCTCACCACCGTCGGCGCCGACCTCGCCCAGGCGTGCCGGGACCTGGTGACGGATCAGCAGCAGGCCTTCACAGGGGTCGCGGAGTCGGTCGTGGTCGATGTGCCGATGACCGGAGCGGCCAGCGGCGCGTCCTGCGCGTTCACGGGGACGCGGACGGAGGACGGCGTCGCGGCGAAGGTGGAGTTCACGCTGATCAGGCGCGAGGCGGACAGCCAGACGCTCATCTTCCGCGACACCGTGCCATCGGCCGTCCCCGCATCGGCGGAGGTCCTTGCCCAACTGGCCGTCATGGAATGCGCGGCCGCCGAGACCTTCGGCGTGGTCGTGACCAGCTGTCAGGGGTGAGGATCGGGCCCTACTCCTGGCCGGGGCGCCTGCTCAGCTTGTCGAAGACCGACCGCAAGGTGGTCCACCACTGCTCCTTCGGGCGCTGCAGCTCCCAGTCCATCGCGTCGGTCACCATGCGCAGCGGCGCCATCAGGCCCGGCGTCGGGCTGTGGGCGGCCACGTACGTGGTGCTGCCGTCCCGCAGCTGCTGGTCCAGGTTCACCACGGCCTGATACGCCAGCCGCGTGGCGTTGATCCGGTCGAAGGGCGAGGGATTCCCACCCTGCTGGATGTGTCCGATGACCGCCTGACGCACGGAGTAGAGCCCGTGCCCCTCGGCCTCGAACATCTTGGCCAGGACGTCCGAGGTGTAGTGCTGGCTCGTCTCCTCGCCCATCACCGCCAGGTAGAAGCTGCGCCCGGTCTCGAAGGCATCGACCAGCGCCTCCACGTCGCTCGACAGCTGATCGAGGGTGATGCCGGTCTCCGGAAGGTATGCCTTCTCCGCGCCGCCGGCGATGCCGCCGACGAGCGGGAGGAAGCCACAGGTGCGACCCATCGTCTCGACGACGAACGCCCGCTTGCTCGCCGACGCCGACATGCGCACCATGTCGATGGAGTTCACGACCGTGTTGAGCGCAGTGTCGGCGCCCACCGCCATCGGCCAGCCCGGGAGGTTGTTGTCGATGCTGGCCGGGAGGACCGCGACGGGGATGTTGAACGCCGGGTAGCGGCGCCGTTCCCGCTCCATCAGGTCGACGGTGGCATAGGCATGGAAACCGCCCATGACCAGCAGCGCGTCGATCCGGTTCTCCTCCAGGGAGCGCGCCATCTGGTACAGCTCGCTCTCCTGCGCCACGTAGCGGCGGGTGCCGAACGAGGCTCCGCCGGTGTGCGCCATGCCCTCGACGTCCGACCACTCCACCTCGCGGAAGTCCCCGTTGATGAGGCCGGGAACGCCGCCCTGGATGGCGACCATCTGGTGGCCGAGGTCCAGGCCCGACCTGACCGCGACGCGGGCGAGCTGATTCATGCCGGGGGCGAGCGCACCCGCATGCATGACCGCGATGCGCTTGGCGCTGGCGGAGGGCGCGACGCTCGGCTTCGCCTCCGACAGCATGCGGTAGATGTCGATCATCGTGGTGAACCCGTGGCCGCGCGCCGAGACGGCGGACGGGTACTCGCCCGAGGCGATGTACTCGCTGATCCGATGGGTGGCCTCGACGGCCTCGAGGAGGGGGGTCCCCGCGACGCCGTCGCGCCGCACCCCGACGAGCACCGGCTCGCTCTCATCGTCCGCGTCGAGAACACGCCGCACCGCCTCCACGCCGCACGCCGTCGCCATCCACCGGTCGTAGGCCGAGGGCGTGCCGCCGCGCTGCACGTGGCCGAGGATCGTGATCCTGGCCTCCTCACCGGCGCGCTCCCGGAGGACCGCCTGGATCCGGTCCGCCGTGATGGGTGCGCCGTCGCGGTCCGCCGCGCCCTCGGCGACCACCAGGATCGAGTCCCGCCGTCCGGCCGCGCGGCCTCGCGCGAGCACCTCGACCATGCGGTCCTCCCAACCGGGGCGGGGCGGCGACTCCGGCAGGAACGTGTAGTCGGCGCCGCCCGCGATCGCGCTCATGAGCGCCAGGTAGCCGCAGTGTCGGCCCATGACTTCAACGATGAAGGTGCGCCGGTGCGACTCGGCGGTCGAGCTGATGGCGTCGATGGCCTCGGTGATGCGATGCAGCGCGGAGTCCGTGCCGATGGTCATGTCCGTGCCGACCATGTCGTTGTCGATGGATCCCACCATGCCGGCGATGTGCAGCCTGGGGTGGGCCTGCGCCTGCTCCCGGGTGATCCGCCCGGCCTCGGCCAACTCGGCAACGTACGTGGGCCAGGCCACGCACAGGTTGCGGGCTCCTGTCAGCGAGCCGTCGCCGCCGATGACGATCAGCCTGTCGATGCCACACTGGATGAGGTTCTGGGTCGCGGTCAGCTGCCCCTCTCGGGTCCGGAACTCCATCGACCTGGCGGTGCCGATGACGGTCCCGCCCTTGTTCAGGATCCCTGACACGTCGCTCCAGCCGAGGTGGGCGATGTGGCTCCCACCCTCGATGGCACCCTGCCATCCCTCACGGATGGCGAAGACCTCGGCGCCCTCGTGGATGCCGGTGCGCACGATGGCACGCACCGCGGCGTTCATGCCCTGGGCATCGCCGCCTGAGGTCATGACGCCGATGCGCGTGGTCACTTGCGGGCGCCCTTGGGACGGACGACCTTCGTGGCTTGCCAGTCCGCGCCCACGTTCGCCGTCTTTGTCAGCGACAGTCCGGCGATGGTGACACCCTCGGCCACCGAGCTCGGACCGATGAAGCCGGGCCTGCCGACCTTCGGGGTGAGCAGCCAGATGTAGCCGGAGTCGGTGAGGTCTGTCAGCGCGTCGACGAGACCGTCGACCACGTCGCCGTCCTCGTCGCGCCACCAGAGGATGACGACGTCCACGGCCTCGATGGGCTCCTCGATCATCTCGCCGTCGATGATGTCCATGATGTCGTCGCGGAGGACCGCGTCGACATCCTCATCCCATCCGAGCTCCTGCACCACCAACCCGGATTCCAGTCCCAGGAGGTCCGCCCCGGTCACTCCTTCGTTGCTCGATGCGAGGCCCTTGCCTTCTGTGTTCTCCACGTGCCAAGCCTGCCAGATGGCCCGGTTTCTCGCATCACACCCCCGCAATAGCTGAGACCAGGCCCTTTCGACGGCTGTGGGCGGCCCAGGTACGCACCTGGGCCGCCCATCCGCTCGACGACTGACGAAGAAGACTGCCTACGCGTCGCCCCCTGCGTTGCCGGAGGATCCGGCCGTGACGTCGTTCAGCCGGTACTTGGCCGCCGCCTCGGTGGCCCATTCCCGCGGCACCTCGCCCGCCGCCGCCAGGCGCTGGAGGACCGCCACCGCGACGGAGGGACCGTCGATGTTGTAGAACCTTCGGGCGGCGGCGCGGGTGTCGGAGAAGCCGAAGCCGTCTGCGCCGAGGGTCATGTAGTCCCCAGGAACCCACTGGCGGATCTGATCGGGGACCGCACGCATGTAGTCCGAGACCGCGACCACGGGCCCGGCGGCGTCGGCCAGCTTCTCCTCCACCCAGGTGCGGCCGTGGTCGCCGAACGGGTCGGCGAACTTCCGCTCGTCCATCTCCAGCCCCTCCCGGCGGAGCTCGCCCCAGGAGGTGACGCTCCACACGTCGGCCACGATCCCGAAGTCGTCCTTGAGGAGCTGCTGGGCCTCCAGCGCCCACGGCATCGCGACGCCAGAGGCGAGGATCTGCGCGCGTCGCGCGTCGGTCCCCACCCCGTCGAAGCTGCCGGCCCGGTAGAGGTACATACCCCGGAGGATGCCCTCCACCTCGACGCCCTGAGGCTCCGCGGGCTGGACGAGCGGCTCGTTGTAGACCGTCAGGTAGTAGATGACGTTCTCGGGATCCTCGCCGTACATGCGGCGGAGGCCGTCCTTGACGATGTGGGCGATCTCGTAGCCGTAGGCGGGATCGTAGGAGACGACGGCGGTGTTGGTGGAGGCGAGGATCGGCGAGTGCCCGTCCATGTGCTGCGTGCCCTCGCCCGTCAGCGTCGTCCGGCCGGCCGTGGCACCGATCAGGAAGCCGCGCGACAGCTGGTCCGCGGCCGCCCAGATGGCGTCTCCGGTGCGCTGGAAGCCGAACATGGAGTAGAAGACGTAGAGCGGCACCATGGGCTCACCGTGGGTGGAGTAGGAGGATCCGGCCGCGGTGAACGCGCCCATCGATCCGGCCTCGTTGATGCCGGTGTGCAGGATCTGCCCCGTCTTCGACTCGCGGTAGCTCAGGAAGAGCTCGTTGTCCACGGGCGTGTAGTTCTGGCCGTGCGGGTTGTAGATCTTGATGGTGGGGAAGAACGCGTCCATCCCGAAGGTGCGGGCCTCGTCGGGGATGATCGGCACCACGCGGGGTGCGAACTCCTTGTCCCGCATGAGGTCCTTGAGCAGCCGCACGAACGCCATGGTGGTGGCCACCTGCTGGTTGCCGGAGCCCTTGCGCGAGGACTCGTAGGCCTTGTCTGCGGGAAGCGAGATGAACTTGCGGTCCCCGCGGCGCTCGGGCAGGTAGCCGCCGAGCTCGCGGCGCCGGTCCTGCAGGTACCGGATCCGGGGATCGTCCTGGCCGGGGTGGATGTACGGCGGCCGGTAGGGGTCCGCCTCGAGCTGTTCGTCGGTGACCGGGACATCGACCCGGTCCCGGAAGGCCTTCAGGTCGTCCAGCGCCAGCTTCTTCATCTGGTGGGTGGCGTTGCGCCCGGCGAAGTGCTTGCCGAGGAAGTAGCCCTTGATGGTGTGGGCCAGGATCACGGTCGGGGCGCCGGTGAACTCGGCCGCCGCCTTGTAGGCCGAATACACCTTGGTGTAATCGTGACCGCCGCGCGTGAGGCGCCAGATCTCCTCGTCCGACCAGTCCTTGACCATGGCGGCCGTCCGCGGGTCGCGGCCGAAGAAGTGCTTGCGCACGTATGCGCCGTCGTTGGCCTTGAACGTCTGGAAGTCGCCGTCGGTGGTGGCGTTCATGAGGTTGACAAGCGCGCCCTCCGAGTCGTTGGCCAGGAGCGGGTCCCAGCCGCGGCCCCACACGACCTTGATCACGTTCCAGCCCGCGCCGCGGAAGAACGCCTCGAGCTCCTGCATGATCTTGCCGTTGCCGCGGACGGGACCGTCCAGGCGCTGGAGGTTGCAGTTGACGACGAACGTCAGGTTGTCCAGCTCGTCGTTGGCGGCCAGCTGGAGGACGCCGCGCGACTCCACCTCGTCCATCTCACCGTCGCCCAGGAAGGCCCACACCCGTTGCTGCGACGTGTCCTTGATGCCCCGGTTGTGGAGGTACCGGTTGAACTGCGCCTGGTAGACGGCGTTGAGAGGGCCGAGTCCCATCGACACGGTCGGGAACTCCCAGAAGCTCTCGAACTGCCGGGGGTGCGGGTAGCTGGGCAGGGCGCGCAGTGCGCCGTCGACGAAGTGGGAGTGCTCCTGACGGAAGCCGTCGAGGTCATCCTGCTGGAGGCGGCCCTCCAGGAACGCCCGGGCGTACATGCCCGGGGACGCGTGCCCCTGGAAGAAGATCTGATCGCCGCCACCGGGGTGGTCCTTGCCGCGGAAGAAGTGGTTGAACCCCACTTCGTACAGCGTGGCGGAGGAGGCGTAGGACGCGATGTGGCCGCCGACGCCGACACCGGGGCGCTGGGCCCGGTGGACCATGACGGCGGCGTTCCAGCGGAGGAGCCGCCGGATGCCACGCTCAAGGTTCTCGTCGCCCGGGAACGCGGGCTCGTTGACCGCCGGGATGGTGTTGACGTAGTCGGTCCCGGTCAGCGACGGGACACCGATGTGCCGCTCACGAGCGCGCTCGAGGAGCTTCAGCATCACATAGCGGGCCCTGTTGCGGCCGCCGGCGTCGATCACCCCGTCGAGCGACTCGAGCCATTCGGCGGTCTCCGCCGCGTCGATGTCGGGCAGATTGGTGGGCAGACCGTTGAGGATCGGTCCGGCCTCGTTCTGGCTCACGAAAGTTCCTCTCGAAGAAAGATCGAACGGCACGCGCCGATGGGTCCCATGCCGGATGCCCAACCCTAGCGCGATGAGAGCGGTGATGGTCGGGCCCGCTCAAGGCGGCCGTGTCCGGGTCCGCGGGGCCCCACATTGACGCCGTCTGTCCGCGTGCCTTGCGATACTGCGAGAATCGGGGCAGTGGACGGGTTGAGAATGGATTCGGGGGGCGCCATGGAACCGTTGGTGGGCCGGGTCGAGGAGCAGCGCCAGATCGCGGCCCTCCTGGACGCAGTCCGGGACGGACGTACTCGGGTGCTCTTCATCACGGGTCCCGCGGGGATCGGGAAATCGCGCCTGGCAGGGACCATCGCCTCGGAAATGCCCACCTACACCCACCTTCTCCTCGAGTCGGAGCGGGGGGTGGCCTTCGGCGCGATCGATCGTCTGATCGACGAGCAACTGCCGGAGACGGCGCCGGAACTCATGGAGATCCGCGAACGCGCGGGGGTGCCGACGTTCGCGATCGGCATCGTCAACCTCATCGAGCGCCTCGACGGGCCGTTCGCGTTGGTGATCGACGACTTGCACCACCTGGACGCGCCATCCCAGGAGGCCTTCTGGCACGTCATCCGCCGGCTCGATCACGTGCCCGCCCTGTTCGTGGCCACCAGCAGAAGCACGCACGGATCGTTCGCCGAACGGATCATCCAACACGTCACCGTCGGCAGGCGCGGGCGTCACATCCACCTCGGGCCCCTGACGTCGGACGCGGTGCAGGCACTGATTCGCGGCACCCTCTTCGCGCCTCTGCATCCGCGGCAGGCGCAGAGGGTGATGGACGCCACCGGCGGCTCACCCGCGATGGTGACCGAACTCGTCTCCCTGATCAGGCGCGGTGGGGGCACGACGCTGGAGTCAGCTCTAGCGGAGCTTGAGCGTCGGCACGACCAGGACGATTCGGCACAGGTGGCGGAGACCCTGCGCGGCCTGACCAGCACGGAGGCCGCGGCCCTGCTGGCGATCGCGCTGGCGGGTCCCCTGGGTCAGAGCCAACTCGACAACACCCTGCTGGCTCTTGGACATGCCCGACCAGACGTGCACCGGCTGCGCTCCACCGGCCTGTTGGACCCCGGCGCCCTCCGGGTGTCGCGGCGGAGCGTCGCCGCCGCCGTGGTGGCGCAGGCGTCGCCGTCGGACCTGACGGCCACGCACCGGGCCCTGGCCGGGGCTCTCACCGGCGTGGAGAGCCTCCGTCACCGGATGTTGGCCGGATCCGACGCGCCGGATCCGGCACTGATCGGCGACCTGGTGACGAGCGCTCGCGGCGCCGTCGAGGTGCGGGACTTCGCCGCCGCGTCGCGGCTCATGGCCTGGGCCACCCGCATGGATGACAGCTACCTGCAAGTGGCCTGCCTGCACGCCCTCCGGGCACGCCGCCCGGCGCTGCTGGAGGCCCTTGAGCCGTACGTCAAGGCCCTTCTACCGGGGCTGGAGCGTTCGCTTCTGCAGTCGGCGCTCGACGTCAACGCCGGGGTCCAGGCGTTGCCCTTCGCTGACGCGATCACACCGGCGGAACTCGACGACACGCACCTCGCGATCCTCGCCCACGCGCTCGTCGTCCTCGGTCGCAACAGGGCGGCCGTCGGCCTGTATCCCATGCCGCGGTCCATGACGGAGGTCCGCGCCGAACTCGCCCGTCGTCTGCGCGACCGACGCACAGAGTCCGCCGCAACGGAGCTGGGAACGTCCGAGGCGACCAACCTCGAGGGACTGCTGGCGCTGTGGCTCGCCCTCGGTGCCCGGGGCCAGGATCCGTCCTCACCCTCGGTGGCGCTCGACGCCCTCGCGGCGTCCCTGTCCGCCGACCCGGTCGCCTGGATCGCCCACGCGGCCACTCTCTCGGTGGCGGCGACACTCAACCACCGCGCGATGCGCAATCGCGCCGCGCAGGAACAGCTGGATCTGCTGGCGCCCATACCCGCGATCCATCCGGACTTCGAGCTGTCCGCGGCGCTGATCAGGCACCGCATGGCCTTCCAGAGCGGCGACTGGGACGGGGCCCAGGCGGTGATCGAGCCCATCCTCGCCCTGGCACTCGACGACATGCGGGACGTCGGAGCTCTGCAGGCACAGGCGACGGCGGGGCTGATCCCCTTGTGCCGCGGTGACGAGATGGGCGTCCGCGTGCTCGATCACGTGACCGGGCTGGCCGCGGCACGACCCTTCAGTTCGGCTATGGGCGCGGTCCTCTGGGCGCGCGGATGGGCCGCCACCGCCAACGGGGACCCTCGCGCGGCGGCGGAGGCCTTCGGCCAGTTGTGGTCGAGCCCACTCACGGGCGCCTTCGCCGGTGCCGAGTCAGCGGTGTTGCGGGTTCGAGCGCTCGTGGCCCTGGACGATATCGCCGAGGCCAACGTCGCCGGCAACCAGCTTGCGTCCCTGGACGTCGATCCGGGAGCCCTCGGCTACCTGGGGCATCACATCGACGCGTTGCTGTCGATGGGTACCCGCGACCACGCGGCGGCCGAGGTCTCGTTCGCAGAGGCGCACGCGGCCCTCCAGGACCGGATGCATGAGGACACCCCACGCGGCCTGCAGATGATCCACGTGGTGCTCGTCGAGGACTGGGCACGTTTCCACGTCGACACGTCCCGGGGGGCGACGACGCGCGAGGAGTGCATGGCCGAACTCCACCGGGCCATCGGCGTCCTGCTGAGGGTGGGTGCCAGGGCATGGTCGGAGAGGCTGGAATCGCTCCTGTCCGCGATGGTGGCCGCGCAGCCCCGGTCAAACGATGGCGTTCCCGCCGCACTGCCCCCCGAGCTGCTGAGCCGGCTCACGGCGCGCGAGCGCGAGATCACCCACCTGGTCCTGGAGGGTCACAGCAACAAGGAGATCGCGCAGATCCTCTTCCTGTCCGTGCGCACGGTGGAGTTCCACGTGCGCAACGCCCTCGCCAAGCTGGGGGCGGGCTCCAGGGTGCAACTTCGCGAGCTGCTTGTGCGCAACGCGCAGTGATCAGCCTCAATCCCAGTGCTTCCCTGCACTGATCCAGTGCCACCCACTGGGTACGCGGGACGCTGCTGTGCCCGAAGATGGGTTCAGCACATGGCCACGTCGTGGCGGATGATTGGGGGGATCAGCCGCGACGGGGCCATCGCCATGTCACCCCCGATGTCGCCGTGCGTGCGCAACCAGCCGGTCCACGGGCCAGGTGGTGATGATGCGGTCCGGCTCGATGCCTGCGATGGAGGCCTTCGCGGCGCCGTAGGTGAGGAAGTCCAGCTGGCCCGGCGCGTGGGCGTCCGAATCGATGCTGAACAGGCACCCCGCGTCGACCGCCAGCCCAAGGAGGTCCATGGGCGGATCCTGCCGTTCGGGCCGGGAGTTGATCTCCACCGCCACCCCGAACATGGCGCACGCCGCGAACACGATGTCCGCGTCGAAGCGGGACTGGTCACGCCAGGTGCCGTCCCCCCGCCGCTTCCGGCCGGTGCAGTGGCCCAGCACGGTGGTGTGGGGGTTCGAGACCGCGCCGACCATCCTGGCCGTCATGGTGGCCGGATCAGCCTTAAGATCGGAGTGGACGGACGCCACGACGACGTCGAGCCCGTTCAGCATGTCTTCGGCCTGGTCGAGCGATCCGTCTGCCAGGATGTCGACCTCGATGCCGCGCAGCACCCTGACCGATCGGTTCTCCTGCACCTGGTCGATCTCCTCCCACTGCGCCAGGAGCCGTTCGCGGCTCAGCCCGTTGGCCACCCTGAGCCGCGGCGAGTGGTCCGTGATCGCGATGTAGTCGTGCCCGAGAGCCTCCGCGACAGCGGCCATCTCGGCCAGCGGGGAACCACCGTCGGACCAGGTGGTGTGCGTGTGCAGGTCTCCCCGGAGCTCACCTCGCAGGGCGTCGCCGGCGGGGTCGAGCGAGGCAGCGCCCGCCTCGCGGAGCCGTGTCAGAGCCTCCGGCACCTCCCCTGACGTGCACGCCGCTGCGACCGCGGAGGTCTTCGGGCCGAAGCCCCTCAGCTCCCGCCACCCCGATTCGATCGTCGGTCGGTCGGCCGGCGGGATCGACTCGGCCACGTCCGCGGCGTCGCGGTACGCCTTGACCCGGTAGGTGTCTGAGAGTGCGCGTTCCAGCCAGAACGCGCACTCGCGCAGCACCGCGACGGGGTCCAGGGGCGGCACGCGCGTCAGAGGCTCTGGTCCGCCATGAACGCGTCGACCTCCTTGCGGCCCGCCCTCAGCTTCGGGTCGTTCTTCAGGTAGTGGCTGGTCTCCCGTGCGATGAGACCGGACATCAGCAGGAGGCCGATGAGGTTGGGCAGCGCCATCAGCCCGTTCATGATGTCGGCGAATGCCCACACGACGCCCAGAGGCACGGTCGCGCCGATGTAGACGACGATGGTGAACGCGATCCGGTAGGCCATCGTGGCGCGCGCGCCGAAGAGCCGCTCGACACAGCGGTCCCCGTAGTAGGACCATCCGATGATCGTGGACAGGGCGAACAGGATGACGCCCACGGCCACGATGTAGCCGCCCCAGTCCCCCGGCAGCCCGTGGCTGAAGGCCATCGAGGTGAGCACGGCAGGGCTGGCGTCGGCGTTCCAGACGCCGGTGGTGACCAGGACCAGCCCGGTGAAGGACACGACGACGAGCGTGTCGATGAAGGTCTGGGTCATGGACACCAGACCCTGGCGGACGGGGTGGGTGGTCTGGGCCGCCGCGGCGGCGATGGCCGCCGAGCCCATGCCGGACTCGTTGGAGAAGATGCCGCGCGCCACGCCCATCTGGACCGCGAGCATGAAGCTGCCGAAGGCGCCGCCCGTGAGTCCGGTGCCGGTGAACGCCTGCCCGAAGATCAGGGCCAGGGCGCCGGGGAGGTCGGCGATGTTGACGATCAGGATGTAGAGGGCGCCCAGGATGTAGAAGACGATCATGAACGGGACGAACGCGGCTGTGACGTTGCCGATGGACTTGATGCCGCCGATGATGACCACCCCGACGAAGATGGCCATGAGGATCGCCGTGATCTGGGGGTCGATCCCGAAGGCGTCGTGCGCGTTGGCCGCGACAGCATTGCCCTGCGTCATGTTGCCGATGCCGAAGCTGGCCAGCACCGCGAAGACCGCGAACACGATGCTGAGGGCCACGCCCCACTTCCCGGGCAGCGCCTTCTTCAGGTAGTACTGCGGCCCGCCCGACGCCTCGCCCCTGGCGTCGACGGTGCGGAACCGGACGGCCAGGAACGCCTCGGAGTACTTCGACGCCATGCCCACCAGGCCGGTGACCCACATCCAGAACAACGCGCCCGGGCCGCCGATCGAGATCGCGGTGGCCACACCGACGATGTTGCCCACGCCCACGGTGGCCGCCAGCGCCGTGGTCAGGGCCTGGAACTGGGAGATGTCTCCGCCCTCGGCGTCTGCGTCCTTCCGCTCCCACAGCGCCAGCCGGAGCGCCGATCCCAGCGTGCGGAACTGGATGCCGCGTAGCTTGACGGTCAGCCAGAGGCCGGTGAGCAGGAGCAGCGGGATGAGCAGGAACGGTCCCCACACGAATCCCGCGATTGTTTCAAGCAGCTTGGTCAGCTCTTCCATGGCATATGGCCCTTCGATCTCGTGGAACGGCGTCAACCTAGCAATGGGTCGGGTGCACGACGCGCCGCCCCAACCTTTGTTACGTGTTGTTAACGCGCGTCAGTGGGCGGGCCGCAGCAGGTAGGTGTCGAGGATCCAGCCGTGATGGTCGACGAGCCGGCGCCGCAGGTCCGCCAACTCCCCCGCGACGGTGCGCAGCGGGCCGTTGGCGAGCACCTGATCCGGGGTACCCAGGTACGCGCCCCAGTAGACCTCCGTGTCAGGGAACTCCTCCACCAGGCCCCTGCAGGCGAGGTCGCCGTCGTTCATCACCACGACGTCTCCGAGGTCCGGCCGGTACTCCGCCAGCAACCGGGCGCCCGTGGTGATGTGCACGGAGGCGCCGGCGTTCAGCGCGATCTGGTGCGCGGCCGCCAGCACCTGGAGGGCGCTCACGCCGGGGATCACCGTCACGTTCAGCGCCAGCTTGTCCCTCAGCGCGTCGACGACGCGCAGGATCGAGTCGTAGAGCCCCGGATCGCCCCAGGCCAGGAAGCCCACCGCGTCGTCCGACGGGAGCCCGCTCAGGATGTGGCTGTACGTGGCCAGCCGGCCGGCGTCCACGTCGCCGGGATGCTCCCGCTTGGGGTCCAGCACCGTGATGACGCGGTGGGGCCGGTTGACGTGGCGGCGCAGCAGTTCGCTCCTGAGCCAGACCAGCTCCGGTTGATCGTCGCTGTGATCGCCCACGAGGAACACGTCCACGTGGTTCATGGCCTCCACCGCGTCCAGCGTGAGCTGCCCGAAGCCACCTGGGCCGATCCCGATCACGTACACCCTGCGTCCCATGAGCCCTGAGCCTAGTGGCCGTCGACGTTACCGGTGGAGGGCGCACCAGGCGCCAGGGGACCACTAGGCTGACGGGATGGATCTGCGCCCCGGGACCGCGCCCGCGCTCATCGCGTCCTCCCGCGCCCGCGCCGGCATCATCAAGCGGCTCCAGGCCGCCACGTCGGAGATGAACACCGCCACACTTGCCGCGTTGGTGTCGCGGCACGAGTGGTTCGGACAGCTCGACGCGGAGTCCCGTTCCTGGATCGGGATACTGGCCCGCTCCGGGATCGACGGATTCGTCACCTGGTTCGCAGGGGAGCCGTTCACGCCCGAGTCGGTCTTCGACGCGGCCCCCCGCGCGATGGCCCGACGGATCAGCCTTCAGCAGACGGTGGACCTGGTCCGCACCACGACGGAGGTGGTGGAGGAACAGATCCAGCACCTCCTGCCCCGGGGGGACCGTCAGGCGCTGTCGCTGGGCATCGTGCACTACTCGCGGGAGATCGCCTTCGCCGCGGCCGCCATCTACGCAAGGGCCGCAGAGGCCCGCGGCGCGTGGGACTCCCGGATCGAGGCCACCATCGTCGACGCCGTCGTGCGCGCCGAGACCGACGAGTCCGTGCTGTCGCGGGCCTCCACGCTGGGCTGGAACACCGAGTCGAAGGTGGCCGTCGCCATCGGCGGCGCGCCGCAGGAGGCCAGCGTCCTGGACGGCCTCCGCCGCGCCGCGACGAAGCTGTCGCTGGACGTGCTCGCGGCCCCCCAGGGCGATCGGCTGGTCGTCATCGCGGGGGGTTCGGGGGTCGGCGACCCCGTCGAGACCTGCGAGCGGATCTCCAAGCTGCGCGACTTCTTCGCCGACGGGCCGGTGGTGGTCGGGCCGACGGTGGACGGCCTGGCCGGCGCGCCGAAGTCGGCACGGGAGGCGGCCTCGGGCTTCCGGGCGGCCAAGGCGTGGCCCGAGGGGCCCCACACCCTCCTGTCCGTCGATCTCCTGCCCGAACGGGCGCTGGCGGGCGACGGCCACGCGCGCCGCACGTTGGCGTCGGAGATCTATCCCGCGCTGGCCTCGAACAAGGAACTCCTGGAGACCTGCGTCGGCTTCCTCGACTGCGGCTCCTCCATGGAGGCCACCGCGAGGGCGCTGTTCGTCCACCCCAACACCGTGCGCTACCGCCTGAAGCGGATCCAGGAGGTCACGGGGTACAACCCCACCGATGCGCGCGAGGCCTACGTGCTCCGCATGGCGATCACGCTCGGCAGGCTCAGCGTCTGAGGATGTCTGCCGCTCCTTGTGGGGTTCCCACAAAGGCCTGCCCGGCAAATTCGTGAGTCTCACGCCCGCACCGCCGTGCGCGCGGCGGCACAGTAGGAACGTGCTCGCGATCGTTGCTCCAGGCCAAGGTGCCCAGACCCCCGGTTTCCTCTCCCCATGGCTGGAGGACCCCGGGTTCGCCGAGCGGTTGGCCGGCTACTCCGCGGCGGTGGGCCTGGATCTGGCGCACTACGGCACCGAGGCCGACGCCGAGACCATCCGCGACACCGCCATCGCCCAGCCCCTGCTCGTGGCGTCGTCCCTGGCCGTCGCGGCCGAGCTGCTCCCGTCGTTCGACGGCGTGGGACTCGTCGCCGGGCACTCGGTCGGTGAGCTGGCCGCCCTCGCGCTGGCCGGGGTCGTCTCCCCCGCCGACGCGCTGACCCTGGTGCGCGAACGCGGCCTCGCGATGGCCGAGGCCTCCGCGGTGCGGTCCACGTCGATGACCGCCGTCATCGGCGGGGATCGCGACGAGGTGCTTGCGGCGATCGAGGCCGCCGGCCTGACGCCCGCCAACAACAACGGCTCCGGGCAGATCGTGGCCGCGGGCACCGTCGAGGAGCTCGCGGTCCTCGCGGAGAACCCGCCGCGCCGGGCCCGCCTGATCCCGCTCAGCGTCGCAGGCGCGTTCCACACCGTCCACATGGGCCCCGCCGTCGAACGGCTGCGCGCCAAGGCCGGCGGCATCGAGCCCGGCGAGCCCACCACCGCGCTGTTGAGCAACGCCGACGGCGCCGTCGTCTCCTCCGGCGTCGAGGCCCTCGACCGCATCGTCGCGCAGGTCGCCAACCCCGTCCGCTGGGACCTGTGCATGGCCACGATGGCCGAACTCGGCGTGACCGGCCTCCTGGAGCTCCCCCCGTCCGGTACTCTCACCGGCATCGCCAAGCGAAACCTCAAGGGGGTTGAGCTGTTCAGCCTGAACACCCCCGATCAACTCGACGAGGCACGCGAGTTCTGCCGCATCCACAGCCAGTCCACCCCCGAGTCCGAGTAGGTCAGACATATGCCCCTCCAGTCCTCCACCGGCGCCGAGTACGCCCGCATCATGTCCGTCGGCGGAGCCCGCGGCAGCCGCGTCGTGACCAACGAAGAGATGTGCACGATGATCGACTCGTCGGACGAGTGGATCACCCAGCGCACAGGCATCAGGGAGCGCCGCTGGGTCGCCGACGGCGAGGACGCCGAGACCCTCGGAGCCGACGCGGCCCGCAAGGCCATCGAGCGGGCCGGGCTCCAGCCGGCCGACATCGACGCGATCATCGTGTCCACCATCTCCCACTACCGGCAGACCCCGTCCCTGGCCGCGATCCTCGCCGAGGACCTGGGCCTCGAGTCCCCCGCCGCGTTCGACGTCTCGGCCGCGTGTGCCGGGTTCTCCTACGGCGTCGGTCTGGCCGAGGGCATGGTGCGCGCAGGTTCCGCCACGCACGTGCTGGTGATCGGCGTCGAGGTCCTGTCCAAGTACACGGACATGTCGGACCGCTCCACCGCCTTCCTCTTCTCCGACGGCGCGGGCGCCGTCGTCATCGGCCCGAGCGACACCCCCGCGATCGGCCCCACCGTGTGGGGCTCCAAGCCCGAGGACCACTCGGTCATCGAGGTCGACGACTGGCGCGAGGTCGAGCCGGGCGCCGGCGGCCCCTTCATCCACATGGCCGGTCGTGAGGTCTTCAAGTGGGCCACCACCGCCATCGTCGAGAAGGCACTCGAGACGCTCGAAGTCTCCGGACTCACCACGGATGAGCTGGACTGCTTCATCCCCCACCAGGCCAACAACCGGATCACCGATTCGATGTTGCGCCACCTCAAGCTGCCCGAGGACGTCGTGGTCGCCCGCGACATCATCCAGATGGGTAATTCGTCCGCGGCCTCTGTTCCGCTGGCGATGGAGGCACTGCTCGAGTCCGGGCAGGCCAAGAGCGGCGACAGTGCACTGATCATCGGATTCGGAGCGGGCCTCGTGTTCGCCGGCCAGACCGTGATCCTGCCCTGATCGCAGACCACACGTAAGTTCGAAGAAAGGAGCCACCATGGCCAGCACTGAGGAAATCCGCACAGATCTCGCCGAGATCGTCAACGACATCGCCGGCGTCGCGGTCGAGGACGTCCAGCTGGACAAGTCCTTCGTCGACGACCTCGGCGTCGACTCCCTGTCGATGGTCGAGATCATCTACGGCTGCGAGGACAAGTTCGGCGTGTCCATCCCCGACGAGGACGCCAAGAACCTCAAGACCGTGGGCGACGCCGTCGCCTACATCGAGCGCGCGTCCAACTGACGCCAGACGTGGGGCGGCTGACCACAGCCGCCCCACCACCATCGACCCCACCGCCCCAGTGACCAGGAGATTCTCCATGCCCACCACCGTCGTGATCACAGGCCTCGGCGCGACCACCCCACTCGGCGGCGACGTCGCCACCACCTGGGCGGGAATGCTCGCCGGGCGCTCCGGCGTCGTGGCGCTGACGGAGGAGTGGGCGAACGAGCTCCCCACCCGCATCGCGGCCAAGGCCGCAGTCGACCCCAGCGAGGTCATCGACCGCGTCGAGGCTCGCAAGCTGGACCGCTCCACCCAACTCATGCAGATCGCCGGGCTGGCCGCGTGGGCCGACGCCGGCTTCGGACTCGGCGAGGACAACCCCGTGGATCCTGACCGGCTGGGCGTCGTGTCGGCCACCGGCATCGGCGGCCTCCACTCCCTGCTGTCGCAGTGGGACGTCATGAAGGACAAGGGCGTGCGCCGCGTCTCGCCGTTCACCATCCCGATGCTGATGGCCAACGCACCGGCGGCCAACCTCGGCCTCAAGATCCATGCCAGGGCCGGAGTGCACACCCCGATCTCGGCCTGCGCGTCGTCGAACGAGGCGATCTCGCTCGGGCTCGACATGATCCGCCTGGGCCGCGCGGACGTCGTCCTGGTCGGCGGCGGCGAGGCCGTCGTCCACCCGCTGCCCATCGGGGCATTCGGCCAGATGCAGGCGCTGTCGCGCCGCAACGACGAGCCCGAGCGCGCCTCGCGGCCCTGGGACGTCGACCGCGACGGCTTCGTCCTGGCCGAGGGCGCCGCCCTCATGGTCATCGAGACGCTCGAGTCGGCCAAGGCCCGCGGCGCCAAGATCTACGGCACGCTGGCCGGGGCCGGCATCACCGCGGACAGCCACGACCTGGTGCAGCCCGATCCCGAGGGTTACGGACAGTCGCAGGCCATGCTCAAGGCGCTGCGCGAGTCCGGTCTGACGCCGCGCGACATCGTGCACGTCAACGCGCACGGCACGTCCACCCCGCAGGGCGACGTGACCGAGGCCGGGTCGATCCGCACCGCGCTGGGCGCCGACACCGACCATGTGGTGGTCACCTCCACCAAGTCCATGACCGGTCACCTCCTCGGCGGCGCCGGTGCGCTCGAGACCGTCGCCTCCGTCCTGGCCCTCAAGCACCGCATCGTGCCCGGCACGATCAACGTGGACAACATCGAGCCCGGGCTCGGCATCGACGTGGCCACCTCCAACCGTGAGCTGCCGTCCGGCCCGCTGGCCGCGGTGAACAACAGCTTCGGCTTCGGGGGCCACAACGTGGCCGTGGTGGTCACCAACGAGAACGTGACCGACTGACGAGAGACGCGGCGGTGGCTCACACCACCTGGTGGAGCCACCGCACCGGCGCGTCCTCGCCCGCGTGGCGGAACACGTCGAGTTCGTCGTCCCACGGCACGCCGAGGAGCCTCTCCAACGCCTTGAGGAGCGGTTCCCCGCCCAACGCCTCCCCGGCCACCGCATGCTTGAGCCGGTCCTCGGGCACGAGGATGTCGCCGTGCACGCCCACCACCGCGCTGAACGCGCCCAGTGCCGGAGTGAAGCTGTAGCGCTGACCGTCGCTCCCGGCCGTGGGCTCCTCGGTCACCTCGAAGCGCGCCCGGCCCAACCGGCCCAGCCCGCTCGCGAGCGCCGCTCCGGTGCCCGTCGGCCCGGTCCACGAGAGCTCGCAGCGCCGGGTGCCGGGTTCGGCGGGCTGCTGGGTCCACTCGAGGTCCGTCCGCGTCCCCAGGACAGCGCCCACAGCCCACTCGATGTGCGGGCACAGCGCAGCCGACGCTGAGTGGATGAACAACATCCCCCGCGCCGTGGACTGGCTGACCGTCTCGAGACGAGCAGACATAACGGTTACCTCCTGGTTGGGCCGGATTGCCTTCCCCTGCGATCAGGCCCGCCCAGGTGTGGCCCCATTGTGCCCATGATCGGGCGCGACACGCAATGCCCGGTTGTGCGACGGCCGATCCGGCGGTAGACAGGCATGCATGCGAGATCCGATGCCGCTCGACGCGGTCCTGACCTACCCCGACTCGGTGTCCCAGGTGCAGGCCACGAGCGCCGGCGTGTTCTGGCTGGCGACCATCGCCGCCGAGGACGGCCGGGTGACCGTGCGTCGGTCCTCCGGCGGGGACGTGGCGGACCTCACGCCCGAGGCGGTCGTGAGATCGAGGGTGATGGAGTACGGCGGAGGCGCCTACAGCGCCGACGGCGACGCCCTCGCCTACTGCGACGACCGCACGCGGCAGGTCTGGCTCCTCCGGGAGGGCCGTCGGAGCGCGCTCACGCCGGCCGGCTCCGCCTTCGTCTACGGCGGGCTGCTGCTCAGCCTGGCGGACGGGTTGCTGCTGGCCGTGCGCGAGGACCACTCGGCATCGCCCGAGCCCCGCACCGAGATAGTGGCGCTGAGCCTGGACGGCAGCGACGACGGAGGGCGGGTGCTGGTGACCGGCGCGGACTTCTACGCCGGGCTCCAGCTCCGCGCCGGGCAGCTCGCCTGGTACCAGTGGAACCACCCGGACATGAGCTGGGACACCGCCGAGGTCTGGACCGCGCCCATCGACGCGACCGGCGGCGCCCGCCCCGTGGCCGCGACACCCGGGGTCTCGGCCCAGCATCCCGTCTGGCTGTCCGACGGGGTCCTGGCCTACACCTCCGACGAGTCGGGGTTCTGGAACTGGCACGTGGACGGAGGCCCGGGCTGGGCGGTGGACCACGACTGCGACACCCCCACCTGGGTGCTCACGCCGCCTGTCGCGGCGGCGGTCTCGGGGCAGGTCCTCGCCTCGGTCGAGTTCGTGGAGGGTCGCGGCGTGCTGGCCCTCTGGGACATCGCGTCAGGCGAGGTCACCTACCCCCTGGCCGGCTCCACCTCCATCGAATCGGTGGCTGCCTACGACGGCACTGTGCATGTGGTGGCCGAGTGGGCAGACCGACCCGCCACGCTGCTCAGCCTTCCTGCGGACGGCGCGGCCGTCCGCATCGCCGGGCCCGAGGGGCCCTCGTCGGGGGCGGTCCCCTCGCAGGCGCACTGGGCGGAGGGCCCGGCCGGACCCGTCCACTCCTGGTTGTACCTCCCCGAGGAGGACCGGCCGCCGCTCCTGGTGATGACCCACGGCGGGCCCACGTCGATGACCACGGCCTCATACGACGCCACGGTCCAGTTCTGGGTCTCGCGGGGCTTCGCGGTGGTGGACGTCAACTACTCGGGCTCGACGGGCTTCGGCCGGGTCTACCGGGACCGGCTCCGCGGAGCGTGGGGCGAGCTTGACGTCGCCGACGCCGCAGCCGTCGTGACGAGCCTGGCCGAGGGTGGACGGATCGACGCCTCCAAGGTGGCGATCACCGGCGGCTCCGCGGGCGGGTTCACCACGCTGAAGTCCCTGGTCTCGACCGACGTCTACGCCGCTGGCATCAGCCGCTACGGCATCGGCTACCTCCCCACGCTGGCGACGGACACGCACAAGGCAGAGTCGCGCTACCTCGACGGCCTGGTCGCGCCGTGGCCCGAGGGCCGCGAGACCTACGAGGAACGCTCCCCGATCAACCACCTCGAGAAGTTGCGCACCCCGATGCTGATCCTCCAGGGCCGCGACGACAAAGTGGTTCCCCCCAGCCAGGCCGAGCAGATGGCGGCCGCGGTGCGCGCCGCCGGGCTGCCGGTGGCGCTGATCATGTTCGACGGCGAGGGCCACGGGTTCAGGACCATGGCAGCGCGGCGCGTGGCGCTGGAGGCACAGGTCTCGTTCCTCGAGCAGGTGTTCGGCATGCCGCCCAGCCCGGACGTGCCCCTTCTCGCGATCGAGAACCTCGGAGCGACGGACGTCCCCGGGAGCCGCTCACCCGGATGACGAGGGCCCCGGTCAGTACTGCCGGGGGCCGAAGACGGCGGTGCCGAGCCGCACCGTGGTGGCGCCGTGCGCGATGGCGATGCGGAAGTCACCGGACATGCCCATCGACAGCTCGTCCCAGCCTCTGCCAACGGCGTCGCGGATGCGCGCCCTCGTCTGAGCCAGGCGCTCGAAGCACTGCGCCACGCCGTCGAGATCCGGGCTCTTGAGGGCCATGGTCATCAGGCCACGCGGCTCCAGCGCCTCGAAGCCGTCCAGCGCCCGCGCGAAGGCGACGGCGTCCGCCGGCTCGATCCCCGACTTGGACTCCTCGCCGGAGGTGTTGACCTGGACGAGGACGGGCAGGCGCCTCCCGACGGCGACCAGCCGCCGGTCGAGCGTCTCGGCGAGCCGGAGCGAGTCGAGCGAGTGGAGCTCGGCCGCGAGTTCGGCCACCTGCCTGGCCTTGTTGGTCTGGACGTGGCCGATGACGGCGAACCCGATGCCCTCGTCGGCCAGTTCGGCGTGCTTGGCGGCCATCTCCTGCACCTTGTTCTCGCCGAACAGCGAGTACCCCGCCGCGTGCGCCTCGCGGATCTGGCCCACCCCGTGATACTTCGACACGGGCAGGAGCCGCACCTCGGCGGGGTCCCGGCCGGCGGCGCGGCAGGCGTCGTCGATGTCGGCCCTGACCGAGGCGAGCCGCTCCGCGATGCTCATGGCCACCTGGCTCCGAGGGAGATCACGCCAAGGGCCGCCAGGACGGCGAAGATGATCGCCAGGCCCGCGTACCGGTCGGTGACCTCGGCCGGGACCTTCTCGGTGCCGACCGACTGGCGGATGGCCTCGTAGACGTCGCGCAGCTGGCCGCTGCTCTCGGCGGCGTACTTCTTGCCACCCGACAGCCGCGCGATCTCGGAGAGCTCGTAGTGGTCCACCGCGACGCGCTGCCGCTGGCCGTCCTGCTCCACGTAGCCGTTGTCCGTGCCGTAGGCGATGGTGTAGACCGGAACGCCGGCGTCCTTGGCGGTGACCGCTGCGCCCGAGGACGAGCGGCCGATGTTGGTGGCGCCGTCGGACAGCAGGACGATCGCGGCGGGGGCCACCGCCTCCGGGTCGTCCGGGTCCGGCGGGACGAGCTTCAGCGCGTCGAGGCTGGTGTAGACCCCCTCACCCACTGCGGTGGACGGGGCCAGTTGCACGGCGTCGATCGCCCTGGCCACCGCGCCGCGGTCGATGGTGGGTGGCACCGCCACATCCGGGGTGCCCGCGAACGTGACCAGCGCGACGTTGAACCGCTCGGGCAGCGACGAGACGAACGCCTTCGCCCCGGCCTGCGCCGCGGCGAGCCGGTTGGGGTCGACGTCCTCGGCCTCCATGGACCAGGACACGTCCAGGGCCACGACGATGGTGGCGCGGTCGCGCGGCTTGTCGACGAAGTCCTTCGGGATGGCCCACGCGATGATCAACGCCCCCAGGCTGAGCAGCGCCAGCAGCACGGCGCCGTGGCGCTTCCAGGCCGCGTCCTTCGGCACCACGAGGCGCAGCCTGCTGCTCATCGGGCGGTGCGTGGAGCGGCCGGACAGGACCACGTAGAGGACGGCGATGATCGGGATGACCAGCAGGGCCCAGAGCCGCTGGGGAATCATGAACTCCAGAGCGAGCGGGATCATCGTGGCCACCTGGCGGCCATCATGACCGCACCCAGGGCCGCGATCACCGCGAACCCGAGGGCGAAGAACGCGTACTGGGCCGTGATCGGCTTCTTCACGTCCTCGTAGCCCACCACCGAGCCGATCTCGCGGTACGCGTCGGCCAGCGAGCCGAGGTCGTCTGCGTTGACGGCGCGACCGCCCGTCGCGTCCGCGATGGCCTTCAGCGCGGCCGTATCGGGTGCCACGTTCTCCCGCTGCCCGTCCACATCCACAAACCCATTCTGGGTGCCGTAGGCAATGGTGAAGATGGGTATCTCCCGCTCAGCCGCCGCCGCGGCCGGACCCGCCGGGGGCGGTCCCTCGGTGTTGGTGCCGTCCGAGAGCACGATGATCATCGCGGGGGCCGGCTCCTCCTCGTCGTCGCCTGGCGGTGCCTGGTCGACCGCCCGGAGCGCCGAGGTGATCGAATCACCGATCGCGGTGCCGTCGGCCAGCTCCAGGGCGTTGATGGCCCGCTCCGTGACCCCACGGTCCGTGGTGGGGGGCACGACGATGGAGGGGGTGGCGTCCATCCCGACGACGGCCACGTTGTAGGTGTCCGGCAGGTCCGTCATGAAGGTCACGGCCGCCTCCTTGGCCGCGGTCAGCCTGTCGGGGGGCACGTCGTCGGCGGACATCGACAGGGACGTGTCGATGACGAGGACCACCGTCGCCCGCTCACGTGGTTGGGGCTCGGTGCCCAGCGGATTGGCGTAGGCGAGCCCCAGCGCCACCAGCGAGGCCAGCGACATCGCCACGGCGAGGTGCCTGGTCCACCGCCGCTGCGACCCGACCACACGCGCGAGCATGCCGGTGTTGGTGAAGCGGAGCGCGACGCGGCCCTTCAACCTGAGCAGGATGAGATAGACGACGATGAGGACGGGCAGGAGCAGCAGGGTCCACAGCCTGTCCGGGTTCTGGAACTCGGGGATCACCTACTTGCTCACCCCCTGCGGCGGCTGGTGGAGCATGCCCGCCACCCGCCGGTAGTTGAGGACGAACCGTGCGATGTCGGCCACCCAGTCGCGGTCCGTGCGGAGCTGGATGTGCCCGGCGCCCGCGCGCCGGAGGGCCACCTTCACCCGCTCGCGCTGGGCCTTGGTGGCCGCGTCCATGCGGCGGCGCGCCGCGTCGTCGGAGGTGTTGACGTAGCGCGAGAAGGACGTCTCCGGGTCGTGGATCAGCATCTCGCCGACGTCCGGGAACTCCAGCTCGTGGCGGTCGATCACCTCGACGCACAGCACCTGGTTGCGGACCGCCAGCCGGCGCACGGCGCGCTCCCACGGCGGGGGCACCGCCGGGTCCAGCTCGGCGTCGCCCGGCGTGAGGAAGTCCGAGACGATCACACGCATCCCCCGACGGCGTTGCGACCGCGTCATCTGCTCGATGCCGTCGGCCAACTCCAGCTCGCCGGCCGCGTGGTCCGGGACGATGGGCTCGGTGAGCATCTTGCGCAGCAGGCCGTAGAGGGCGGTCCTGCCGGACCGGGCGGGAAGCCGCTTGACCTGATCGGGCAGCATCATCATGCCGCCGAAGCGGTCCCCCATCCGCTGGCTGAGGAACCCGATGGTGGCGATGGCCGCGATCCCGAGGTCCCGCTTGGTCACGCCCTCCGTGCCCCAGTTCATCGACGGCGTGACGTCCAGCAGCGCCCACACCTCGAGCTCGCGGTCGGCCATGGTGTCGCGCACGTGCGGGACGGTGGTGCGGGCGGTGACGGCCCAGTCCATCTTGCGCACGTCGTCCTGGCCTGGCTGGTAGACGCGGGCGTCGTTGGTGTCCGACCCTGCGCCCGGCAGCAGCCCGAGGTGGTCGCCGTGCAGGAAGCCCTCGAGGCGACGCACGATCGTCAGCTCAAGCCGGCGCAGCGCCGCCTCCGGCGCGAGCTTGCTCAGCGGGATCGTGGGGCCCGACGGCGGGCGCAGCACCGACCACTCGGCGCCGGTCTGGTCGGGCGCCGACAGCTTCGGCCCCTGGGGAGGGGGGCCGTTGAAGGTGAATCCGGGTTGGGCCACCGGCCCGCCTAGCTGCGGCCGGGCTGGTGCGCGTGCTGCTCGTGCGCGACCTGCCGTTGCTGTTCGCTCCACACCGGGGTGGGCGCCGGGACCATGGCGAGGATGCGGTCCACCACGTCGGCGGTGCTGATGTTGTCCGCCACCGCATCGAAGCCCAGCACGATGCGGTGGGCCATCACGTCCTTGGCGACGGCCTGGACGTCTGTGGGCAGCACGTAGTCGCGGCCGTTGATGAGCGCCAGCGCGCGGGCCGCCGCGACCAGCCCGAGGGTGGCGCGTGGCGAGCAGCCGATCTGGATGACGCCGGTCAGGTCCGGCATGGCGAACTCGGCGGGGGTCCGCGACGCGAGGACGAGCCGCACGATGTACTCGGCCACCAGATTGTGCACGAACACGTTGGAGGCCATGTCCTGCAGGTGCCGCACCAGGCCGGGATTCAGCACCCGATTGGCCTCCGGCGGGCTCACGCTCATGCGGCGCAGGATCTCCAGTTCCTCGTTGCCGCGCGGGTATGGCACGTCGACCTTGAGGAGGAATCGGTCGCGCTGCGCCTCCGGGAGGGGGTAGACGCCCTCGGACTCGATCGGGTTCTGCGTGGCGATGACGATGAACGGCTTGGGCGCGGGGTAGGTCTTCCCTCCGATGGAGACCTGCTTCTCCGCCATGAGCTCCAGCATCGCCGACTGCACCTTGGCCGGCGCCCGGTTGATCTCGTCGGCGAGCACGAAGTTGACGAACACCGGGCCGAGCTCGATCTCGAAGTTCTCGCTCTTGGCCGAGTAGATGCGGGTGCCGACGATGTCCGAGGGGACGAGGTCCGGGGTGAACTGCACGCGGGCGAAGTCGCCGCCCACCACCGTGGCGAAGGAGCGGACCGCGAGCGTCTTGGCCACGCCCGGGACGCCCTCCAGGAGGCAGTGCCCCTTGGCGAGGAGCGCAACCATCAACTGCTGCACCATGTGTTCCTGGCCGACGATCACCCGCTGCACCTGACCGATGGCCTGCCCGAGCAGGCGTGCGGCGTCCGCAACGTCGCGGGGCAGCTGCGTGTCTTCCGTCGACGTGATGCTCACGCGGTGACTCCTTCATGCTCGGGGGACCCGCGCTCAACGATAGCGCCCCGTCCGCGACACCCAAGGCTCCTCGCCCCGCCCCCAGGGTGTGGGTATGAGCCTTGCCCGCCGTGGTTTGATGGTACCGATGAGCACGCAGGACGACCCCGCCGCGCCGGCCCCGATGGCCGGCCATCACCCGTTGCGGGACGACGATCCGGCGCGGGTCGGTGACTTCTGGCTCGATTCCCGTCTGACCGCGACGCCGGCGGGGACCGCCTTCTCCGCGCACGAGGACGGCGGCGACTCGGTGATGCTGCTGCTTCTCTCCGAGGGCGCGGCCACGGACGCGGCGGCACGCGCCCGCTTCTCCGGCGAGGTCAACGCCATGCACATCGACACCGTCGTGGCGCGTGGTGGCGAGGGGCAGGACGAGGGCCGGATGGCGGTGCGGTTCCGGCACGAGGACGACGACCCGACTCTCCCCCACCACGCCACGCTCGCCCCATGGGTGGCGCTGGCCTTCGACGGGTCGCTGGCCGCGGTGATGGAGGCGGACAGGGTGCTGCGAGCCGTGGACCTGTCACGGACGCCCCCGCTCAGCGAGCCCGCAGGGCCCGACTACCGGCTGCATTGGATCAACCGGACCGAACGGGGCGCCACCCGCATGTGGCCGCTCCCCTGGCCCGGCCGGACGGACCGGGCGGGGTGGATCACCATGCTGGTGTCGTTCCTGCTGATGGCCCTGATCACCGCACTGGCCCTCCTGCTGGCCATCCTGCTGTTCCAGAACCAGCCTCCGGTCAACGCGCCCCAGCCCATCCCGTCGATGGGTGAGGGCAGCGGCGAGGGCTCCGGTTCGGGGTCCGCCAGCCCCCAGTCCCCCTCAGGCTCGCAGGACGGCAGCGGCAGCCCGGTCGATTCGTCTCCCGGCAACGATCCCGGGCCGTACTCGGACAGCCCGTCGATGAACCAGCCGAGCGGCGATCAGTCCGGGCCGGGAGATCCGTCGCCCAACCGTCGGCTCTGAACGCCGTCGCCCCCGCGATATGCTGGCGGCCGGCCCAGGGGCGGTAGCACAGCCGGTTAGTGCAGCGGACTCATAATCCGCGGGTCGCGGGTTCGAGCCCCGCCCGCCCCACCAGCGCCCTCACCCGAGGTGCCGCGACACCGCCGCCAGCCACGCCGCGACACCAGGGGGCCCATCGGCCACCACGTCCGCGTGGTCCGTCAGGGCCGGCAGCTCGTGCGAGCCGCTCACCACCACGCAGGTGGTCAGCCCCTGACTGCGCAGGTCGCGGAGGAGGTCGAACGCCGGCAGGTCACCCAGGTCGTCGCCGCACATCGCCACGACGGTGGCGCCCGTCTCCCGGATGAGGTCGCGGAGGGCGTCGCCCTTGGTCAGGGACGAGGATCGGAGTTCGAGCACGTGCCTGCCCGGCTCCAGGACCAGAGAGTTGGCCTCGGCGATACCGGAGACGATGGGCTTCAGGATGCGGAAGGCCTCCACCGGGTCCGGGCAGCGCCGAACGTGGACGCCGACCGCCCGGCCCTTGTCCTCCAGGTGCACGCCGGGCAACCCCAGGTCCGCCAGCGCCCGCTGGATCTGCACGGTGGCCACTGCAACGCTCTGGGGCGTCTCCGGTGGTGTCTCGACACCGGTGCGGGCGTCCCACCGCTCCGCCCCGTACTGCCCCAGCACCACGACGCCCCCGAGCCCGGCGCGCCGCTCGAGCTGTCCGAGTTCCCTCACCTTGGCCACCGGGCGCCCGGTGATGATGGCCACATGCCCCACTTTCGGGCCCAGCTCGGCCAGCGCCTCGGCCGCCTCCGGCTGCATCTCCGACGTCTCCGGATCTTCGACGATGGGCGCCAGCGTGCCGTCGAAGTCCATCGCGATGAGGACCCTTGCCGGGTCGGCGGCAGTGGCCGCCAGGAAGTCGTGCGCGGCCGGGGTCTTGGCGTGCCAGGTGGTCATGGCTCCACTGTGCCATGCCGGGCCGACGGTTCCCCTCGCTAGTCTGGGGGTCCGAACCAGGAGGTACCGATGCCGCACCGTGCCAGTTTCGTCGTCGTGGCGAACCGACTCCCCGTGGACCGCGTGACCGCCGACGACGGCTCCGTCGACTGGCGGACCTCGCCAGGAGGGCTGGTCACGGCCCTGGAACCCGTCATGCGCCAGAAGGGCGGCGTGTGGATCGGGTGGCATGGCGCCCCCGACGAGACGGTGGAGCCGTTCACCCACGACGGCTACTCGATCGTCCCGGTTCCGCTGACCACCGGCGAGCACGAGGAGTACTACGAGGGCTTCTCGAACGCGACGGTGTGGCCCCTATTCCACGACACTGTGGCCTTTCCCGAGTTCCACCGGGAGTGGTGGGACGCCTACGTCGGCGTCAACCGGCGGTTCGCCGAGGCGGCTGCTGAAGCAGCCGACGAGGACGCGACCGTGTGGGTCCAGGACTACCAGCTTCTCCTCGTCCCACAGATGCTGCGCGCGCTGCGTCCGGACCTGAGGATCGGATTCTTCCTCCACATCCCGTTCCCGCCGGTGGAGCTCTTCTCCCAGCTCCCGTGGCGCAGGGAGATCCTCGAGGGGATGCTCGGCGCCGATCTCGTCGGCTTCCAGGTGCCGGGCGGGGCGTCCAACTTCCTGCGCCTCGTCCGTCGCCTGACGACACACAAGGTCGAGCGGGACCGGGTCCAGGTGGGCTCCGGCCACGCGTGCGTAGCCCGCGCCTATCCCATCTCGATCGACACCGAGGGCTTCGCGGCCCTGGCGGAGTCCCCCGAGGTCGTCGCGGAGGCCGAGGCGCTGCTCGACGAGCTCGGGCACCCGAAGCTGGTGTTCCTCGGCGTCGACAGGCTGGACTACACCAAGGGCCTCCGGCAACGGATCCGGGCGATGGGCGAGCTGTTCGAGGAGGGCCGGCTGGATCCGTCGGAGGTGGTGTTCCTGCAGGTGGCCACTCCTTCCCGTGAGCGGGTCGAGGAGTACCGGCGCCTGCGCGACGACATCGACCTGCTCGTCGGCCGGATCAACTCGGAGGTGGGGGGCATCGGGCGGCCGGCGATCGTCTACCGGCACGCAGGCTTTCCCCGTTCGACGATGGCGGCCATGTACCGCATCGCCGATGTGATGGTGGTCACCCCGCTGCGCGACGGGATGAACCTCGTCGCCAAGGAGTACGTGGCGTGCCACCCGTCCACCAGCGGGGCCCTCGTCCTCAGCGAGTTCGCAGGAGCGGCGCTCGAGTTGAAGCAGGCATACCTGGTCAACCCCTACGACCTCAACGGCATGAAGGCCGCCCTGGTTCAGGCGGCCACGGACCCACTCCGTGACCGGCAGCGGCGGATGCGTGCCCTCAAGAAGCAGGTGGCCACCCACACCATCGACGACTGGGCCCAGGCCTTCCTGGGAGACCTGGCCGACCTGCGCTGATCACACCCGCGGCGGTCAGCATCGCCGGCCAAGGTATTGGTCACCCTGCCCAGATCAGGCCTCCTCCACCCCGGCGGCACCCGCGTGCGCGAAGATGCGTGTGGGTAGGTGTCGGGCCGCGAGGCCACGAGGTTGGTCAGGGGGCGCGATGGAGGGCGGCAGGGGCTTTCCCTCTGTGTCCGTGGTGATCCCATGCCTGAACGAGGAGCTGTTGTTGCCAGGACTGCTCGACGCCCTCACCGGACAGACCGTGCCGCCGAGCCAGGTTGTGGTGGCGGACGGGGGCTCGGACGATGACACCGTGCGGCTCGCGCGGCGCGCGGGGGCCGTGATAGTTCGGGGCGGATTGCCCGCAGCGGCACGGAACCGCGGGGCCGCCGCCTCCTCCGGTGAGCTCGTGCTCTTCCTGGACGCCGACGTGCGTCCGGGCACCCAGTTCATCGAGCATGCCGTCGGCGAGTTCGTCGGACGCCGACTGGACGTCGCCACGGCAGCGTTGGTGCCGCTGGAGCGGGCCTGGGACTTCAGACTCGTGTACGCGGTCATCGCCCGAGGGCTTCAGTGGGCCGCGCAGGTGCGGCCGCACGCCGTGGGGGCCTGCATCCTGGTCCGTCGGAGTCTGCACGACCGGATCGGGGGATTCGACGAGTCGCTCGCCCTCGCCGAAGACCACGACTACGCAAGGCGGGCCGCACGCATCGGGCGCTTCGGCGTCCTCCGCTCGGTGCGGATCCCGACCTCGATGCGCCGGATCCGGCACCTGGGCAGGGTCCGCTACGGCCTGGTCGCATTGTTCTCGGAGATCCGCTCGCTTCTGGGCCGTCCCGCCCGTGGGATACCCGACGGTTACGACCTCGGCGGGGACCACGACGTGGGGGCCCCGTGAGCGGCGCGGCGTGGCGCCGTCTGGGGCGCATCCTCGCGCGGCCCTCGACGGAGGTGCAGGGCGACGCCGTCGCGGTCGCCGTCGTCGCGGGGGCGGTCGCGGCGGCGTCCATCCTGGTGGCGCTGCGGACGGTCGGCCAGGAGCGCACCTACGGGCGCTTCCTGACGACCACAGTCGCGACAGCCAGCTACGACATCAGGGACGCCACGGGAGCGCTCCTCGCCCGATCGGGTGAGGACGAGATCGTGGAACTGCACGTGGTGCGCCACCTGCGGCAACTCGCCGCCCTGAGGGCCCAGGGGAAGCCTGGCCGCCTCGCCGCAAGGGTGGAGATCTTCACCGGCCTGAGGGCGTTCTCCGACGACTTCGACGATCCGCGTTACGCCCGGGCCACCGTCGTCGTCGCCCGGGCCGGGGTCGCCCGTGCCCTGCTGAGGCTGGGGTTTCGAGAGGCGCCCGCGCCCCGGCTCGATCTGGCCAACCGCGCCGAGAAGTGGGTGCTTGGCCTGCGCAGCGGCGCCCCCTCCGGACTGCCTGACTGCCTCGTCGTCATGCCGAGGGCCCAGTGGGAACACCCACGGACCCGCTCGCTCCTCGACGAGTGGATCCGCCGCTGGCGCGCCGACTGACCGGGTCCGACTCGGCCGCCGGAGGCCCCGCCACTGCGGTCCTCAGAACCGGTGGATCTGATCACCGGGTAACTGACCGACCAGCTCTCATCCTGGGCTCTGGGGTCGGGGAAGGTCCAGCTCCACCCACACGGGTGTGTCGGCATCACCTTCGTAGGGAGGCTGGACGGTGTAGCCATGCTGGCGGTAGGGCAGTCCGGGGTACAGAAAGGCGCTGCTGTCCAAGACGAGCCGTTGGCAACCACGATCCATCGCCACAGACTCGAGAAGCTCCAGCAGCTGACTTCCGACGAACACCCCGCCAGGACCGCTGGTCAGCAGACTCAGCCGCGAGGCCAGCGCCACGGGCCCCGACAGAGACATCACCGCCCCAGCGATCGGATGCTCCTGATCGATCACCATCGCCACGTCGTCCGACGGCGCCACCGTCCACCCGGACCGCCACGCAGGATGTTGCAGGGCCATCCGACCCAACAGCTCGCGGGCAGCGGGGTCGGCTCCGGTGGCCAGAATCGCCCCGAAACGCGCACGGCTCACCTCAATCCGCCCGACCCGGCCGCCGCGTTCGGCCAGCTCATACGCCGGCGACGCACCCGCCACCAGGGCGGGGAGAGGTCCTGCCGGCCTCGCTGTCAGACAGGGCCGTACCGCCCAGCACCCGACGAGGAAGGGTGAGGCCGTCATCCGCCGCTGATGTGGGTCGGGCACCTCATCGCCTGCCATCAGGATCTCCCACCGACGCTGATGGACGTCACCCGACACCGCCACCGGCTGCTGAAGCCCCCACGACTCGCACAGGGACCGGGCATCTACAGCCTCGGCCAGGGCCAGACTGATGCTCGGGGTCGGCGACACCAGAGCGCGGCTACCGACCCACACGTGATGGAGGCCGACAGTTGTGACGATGCCGCTCCCGGCGGGCCACGATGTTGCGGCGATCACGTCGGCAGCACTCACGGCGCCCCGCAACCTGGCCGGCAACGCGGCCAGGAACGTGAGGAGTGCATCGGCGCCCATCGCAGCAGGCTAACCCAATCGGCCCTCGGAGTCGCTCGCCGAGAGCTGACGACATTGGGCACGGCCATCGCTACTGTCGTGTTCCTCGTGTCTCCACTGCGGCCGTGCGGCGCTCTTGGTGCGGACATTTGGTCGATCCGACTACAGGCCCACCCCAGGCTGGTTGCCCAGTAGTTGCCCACCGAGTAAGAGAAAAGCCGCTCGGACTAGTGTTTTGCCTAGTCAGAGCGGCTTTCACGCTGGCTCCCCGGACTGGACTCGAACCAGTCGGCACGCTCAAACCTCCGAACGTCATCGAATGGGGCTCTGACGACGCCGCTTACGTATTGACTAGGCACTATGCCCCTGCATCTGGGTGTCTCAATGCCGGTGCACGTCGGGCGGATCGGGCTAGACTGGACTCGAAACCTCCCCTAATCCTCCTCAACTTTCCCTACTTCCAGAAAGGTGTGACATGGCATCTCGGCGGGCGACGCTCGGAACCGTGGAGACCACAGGCAAGAGGTTCCGAGCGCGCTATGAGCGCCACGGCCAGCGCCACACTCCAGGTCACACATTCTCGACGGAAGGCGCCGCATGGGCCTGGCTGCGCTCCGAGCAGACCCTGATCGATCGCGACGAGTGGACCCCGCCGGCCAATCGGCGCTCCGAGGAGCAAGCCGCACAGGCCGCCGAGGAACTCACCCTCGATACCTTCGCCCGTACATGGATGGACAACCGCACCACGCCCCGCGGTAGTGCTCTCGCCACGAAGACGCGCTACGAGTATGAGCGCTACCTCACAGGTCGCCTGCAGACGCTCGCTGAACGGCCGCTGACCAGCCTGAGCCGCGCCGATGTCGACGCGTGGTGGCTTGCCAACTCCGAGGTGCCCACCTTGCGGCACCACATCTACGCATTTCTGGCGTCCGTGATGGCCGACGCCCTCGATCGGGAGTTGATCCCGGAGAATCCGTGCCGAGTCCAGCACGCTGGCAGCAGAACCGCCAAGCGCTCGAGACACGCTCAGAACGAACTCATTGCCGAGTTGACCCCCGTCGATGTGGCCACCCTTGCCGAGGCAATGCCGGAACGCCACCAGGCGCTCGTCCTGCTACTCGCGTTCAGCGGGCTTCGTCCTGGAGAGGCGCTTGCCCTCACCCGGAAGGATCTTCGACACGGCGTGTCAAGAGACGACGTCCCGCGCTGGACTGTCCGGGTCACGAAGGCGTTGAGCAAGGGAGGCGTGGGGCCCACGAAGACCCCCGAGAGCATCCGCACAGTGCCGTTGCCCCCGCACCTTGCCGTGCCCCTGGAGCAGCACCTTGATCTTTGGGCCACCAAGGGGGAGGACGGGCCGCTCTTCCCCTCGAGGCTCAATGCGCGCACGCCCGCATCGCTGGGCCAGGTGACCGGGAGCAGTGGCACGAGCAAGAGCGCAGGCTTGACCGGCTTCAACGCAGCCAGGGACGCGATCGCCCGGCCGGAGTTGCGCCTCTACGACCTCCGGCGATGGGCACGTCACACGTGGCGACAAGCGGGCTGCTCAGAGTACGAATGCGAAAGGTTGCTCGGACACAAGCTCGGAGCCGTCACTGGGGCCTACTTCACCCTCGACCTGAACACTCTCTGGCCTCACATGGACCGGATTTCAGAACAAGCGGGCTGGATCGAAGGACGCCGGCCGGAGACGGCAGGGACAGCAGCGACAGGTACCCTTGCGCAGGTCGTGGCCTCCCTCGACGACGCGTCACTGGTCCGGACCCTTGAAAGACTCGACCAAGCCCAGGTCCACGAGTTGATCCCCCAACTCCCACCCGCGCGTGTAGCGACCGTCGTTGCCCTCCTCACCAGGCAGGGGTCGAACTGAAGCCACACCCCTCTGTGTCAACCTTAGAGGTAAGGCACCAGGAAGGTCCTGATCAGTGCCGCGAGGAGGGCGGGGAGGAGTGATCCCTGATGACTGCAGCACTGACAATGGCTCCGCCGGTGGGGCAAGCTGGGCCCATGGGAGGGGTTCCTGATCCGCAGGTCCCGGAGAAGGCGAAGCGTCGTACGTACACGGCGAAGTACAAGCGGGACATCCTGGCCGAGTACGAGGCGTGCGATCGGGACGGCAAGGGTGCCCTGTTGCGGCGGGAGGGCCTGTACACGTCGTTGATCAGCGCGTGGCGCGAGCAGCGTGACAAGGCGGTCCTTCAGGCGTTGGGACGTCCCTCGGGGGCGGTGCCCGCGTCGCCGGCCGAGAAGGAAGCGGCGAGGCTCCGGAAGGAGAATCAGCGGTTGACCGCTGAGCTGGACACGGCCCGGAAGGTGATCGAGATCCAGGGAAAACTCTCGGCTCTGCTGGAGCAGTTCTCGACCGGCAGCAGCAACAACAGCGAGAAGCCTTGATCGACGAGACGATCACCGAGCTGGTCCCGCTGGTCGGGGTGAAGGCCGCCTGCGCCGCGGTGGGCCGCTCGAGGGCCACCCACTACCGCAAGCATCGCTCCACACCGGCGCCGGCACGTCCGGTGCGGACCCCGAAACCACAGCCACGGGCCTTGTCGGCCGACGAGCAGGCCGAGGTGCTCCGCGTCCTGCACAGTGAGCGGTTCGTCGACCTGGCCCCGGCGGAGGTCCACGCCATCCTGCTGGACGAGGGCGTCTACCTGTGCTCGACCTCGACGATGTACCGGCTGCTCCGTGCCCGTGGCGAGGTGCGGGAACGCCGTGCCCAGGCGACCCATCCGGCCCGCGTGAAACCGGAACTGATCGCTGAAACCCCTAACCAAGTCTGGTCCTGGGACATCACGAAGCTCCACGGGCCGGCCAAGTGGACCTACTTCTACCTGTACTGCATCATCGACATCTACTCCCGCTACGTCGTCGGCTGGATGCTCGCCCCCAACGAATCCGGTCCCCTCGCTGAGAAGCTCCTCGCCGACACCATCGCCAAACAGCACGTCGACCGGAACCGGTTGACCATCCACGCCGACAACGGCTCATCGATGGCCTCCAAACCCGTCGCGTTCCTCCTCGCCGACCTCGGCGTCACCAAGTGTTGCGCGTCCTTGACTGGCGGCCCCGCAGGGGGTCTGTCTTTGATCTGAACCGTCCACGACCCCTTCGCCGGTGGGGTGACCGACGAGGAGCGCCGGTCGAAGGCCTTGCATGACTTCATATGAGCCTGGAGAGCCCCATCAACGTCTTGTCTGCCCGGCCCCCGACCGGCGTGCCCACCATCAGGAAGGCACACCACCATCATGACAACAACAACCATCGACCGCGACACGAGCAACGCCGTCGTTGCTGGTGTCGACACACACAAGGACACCCATCACGTCGCGGTGCTCGAGGCCGGCACCGGTGCCCGGCTCGGGGACCTGCAAGTGCCCGCGACACCCGCGGGCTATGAGTAACTGCTCGGGTTCGTCGCATCGTTTGGTGCAATCGCGTTGGTCGGCATCGAGGGCACGAACTCCTACGGCGCGGGCCTGGCCCGCTACCTCGCCGCCGCGGATGTCACGATCCGTGAGGTGATCCGCCCCAAGAGGGCGCAACGGCGCCGCGGGAAGTCCGACCCGATCGACGCCTACGCTGCCGCTCAGCAGGCCCTCGCCGAGCCTGACACCCTGCCGATCGCGAAGACCAGCGACGGGCCAGTCGAGCAGATCCGGGTGCTGATGGCCGTGCGCCGCAGCGCGATGAAGGCCCGCATCGCCGCGCATCGACAGATCACATCCCTGCTGATCACCGCCCCGGACGCCGTCCGGACACGCTTCGCTCACCTCGACAGCGACCCCTTGATCGACACGCTCGCCGCCACCCGGCCCGGCCCCGCGGTCAATAGTGTCACCGCCGCGACCGGGCAAGCGCTACGCCGGCTGGCGCGGCGCCACCAGGACCTCACCGCGGAGATCGCCGACATCGACGCCGAGCTACGCGTACTGACCACCCAGTCCGCGCCCGCGATGCTCGCCACCAAAGGGTTCGGCGTGATCACCACCGCAACCCTGCTGATCACCGCGGGTGACAACCCCGCCCGGCTCCGCACAGAAGCTTCCTTCGCCGCGCTCTGCGGAGCCGCCCCGATCCCCGCCAGCTCCGGGAAAACGACCCGGCACCGCCTCAACCGCGGTGGCGACCGGCAAGCGAACTGGGCCCTACACCAGATCGCGCTCGTACGGCTGTCCACCGACCAGCACACCAAGGCCTACGCCGCCAAGCTCACCGCCGCGGGCAAGAGCAAGAAGGACGTGCTGCGCTGCCTCAAACGCGCCATCGCCCGCGAGGCCTGGCACCTCCTCGTCCACCCCGCACCCGCACCACGCATCG
>NZ_JBUZNN010000007.1:0-178982 GCF_055326235.1 Tessaracoccus yangjingae
GGCAACGCGTCCAGCAAGAGACCCTCGGGCATCGGGGCCGCTCCGGGGACCCGCTCTACGGGATCCGTCGGGTCGCCCGGACCCGCGCTGGGCTGCTCACCGAGAAGCAACAGCACCGGCTCGCCAAAGTGCTCGCCGACCAGCGTCACGTCGCGTTCGAGACCACCTGGAGCGTCTACCAGGACGTGATCGACGCCTACCAAGCCGACGACCCCTCCGAGGGGAAGAAGATCATGACCCGACTCATCGACACCATCAAGACAGGAGTCCCCGCCGGCCTCGACGAACTCCGCGTCCTGGGCCAAACCCTTCATCGACGCCGCGACGACATCCTCGCGTTCTTCGACCACCCCCGCACATCCAACGGCCCCACCGAAGCGATCAACGGCCTCCTCGAACACCTCCGAGGCACCGCCAGAGGCTTCAGAAGCATCGTCAACTACATCGCCCGCTGCCTACTCGACGCAGGCGGGTTCAGACCCCAAATCCACCGCCTTCTGTGAAGAGCCAGTGAAGCCATCCCAGCACGGCGTAGGGTAACCCCCGTCGAGCCGGTTCGTGTGTCCCTTAGCCGCAAGGGAAAAGGTGGGCGAGAAGGCTGTGGTTGAAGGACAAGGTGGTCCCCTCATGTCAGATCCTAGGTCCGCAATCGCGAGCATCGAGGATTGGTGCCGGCCCAGGGCTCCGGAGGAGTGGCAGGACCTCTGGGGAAGGCTGGGCAATGGTCACGGCATTGACCCGTATCGCGAGTACTGGGTCATCTATCGTGGGTGGGGGCCTGAAGGTGTCGATCTGCGTTTCTCCGCTCACGCGGTAGATGTTCGTGAAGACTGGACGGCGTTCAGGGCCCTGTACGACTTGGCCTGCACCTCGGACGAGCGGCTGACCGCTCTGCGTGAGGCAGGTTATGGCTTCCAGATCGTGACGTCGACGGACAACACCCCTGAACAGGTCGCGGAGTACAGGCAATGGTTCTCGGAGATCGACCTTGGCGACTCGGAGGCTCAGGCCGAGTACTTGTATCACACGGTTCTGCTCGAAGTTGTTGACATAGACGCTGTTGAGGTAACTGAGGCAGATCTGGTTGAGTTCACCGGAGAGTTCCCATCCATCAAGGACTGGCGTCGAGCAACACAGTCGCTGTGGATGGTTGACTTCTCAGAGTATCCACGCCCGCTCAAACGGCGAGGTGTCATGGCGGTGAGCTTGGCCATCAACTATGAGCAGCACAACATCCTGCAGCGTGTGCACCGTCATCACAACGCGCACATCCGCGGAACTCACCGGAACGATGGTTGAGCACCTCGTCAGCAAACATGTCCGCTGGAGGACGGGCCTACCTGCCCACGCCCCGCCTAATGCTGTCCCATGAAGTGCAACCTCGCGGATCAGCGCGTTCAGGCATAGCGTCCGGCACGGCGCAGTCGCCGCGGCACGGCAATTGAGCGGATGGGCCGCAGTGCTCGCGACTGTGCTATCCAGCGCCTCACCCTATGGGGCCGAAAACGACGGCACCAAAGATGGCGAGCGGCGCGATCCACAGGGTGAGCGCGAATAGACCGAACGTTATCCACTGGGCGACCAAGGCCAGGCCGCGAATCGTCGCAGGACCCTTCGAGCCGGCGCGCTTGTGGAGTCTCCAGCCGAACCAGCCAGAGAGAGCCAAGGACAACGGCGTAGCGATTGTGAGCCACACGAACGCCCAATCGACGGTCATCGAGCTGGGATCAGAACTTCCGGTCAACCAGAGCCATGCCAGCGCCGCGATCAGGCAGACTTGGGCAGAGGCCACTGTCAGCCTCAGCTGCGTCGACCCCGGCTGCCTGCCCGGCACGTGCGTTGCAGCCATAGTGCTCTTCATTGCCACATGATCTCAGACGTCCGGACATGTCCACTCGCTCATCGGCATGAGAGTGAAGGTTGGAGAGTGAAACGCGAGCACCCCACTCTCATTCCTCGCGGTTGGCAAACTTCGAGAGCGACGTCGTGGGTAGGCAGAACCCGCCGCCCACGACGGTCGCGATCGATACAGCAACCGCGTCCTGGCTGTGGGCGTGCGGGCCAGGTCTGCTCCGTGGCTTCCCGGCCTACCGCGTCACCCAAGCAGCGTCTTGAGGCCGCCGGCGCTCGCAGTCACGAGATCGTCGAGTTCATCCAGGTCGACCATCACGCGTCGTCCCACGCGGTACCGGATCAAGGAACCGTCGCTGAAACGCCGCGTCAGGGTCTTGGGATGGACGCGGATGTACTCGGCGGCTTCTTTGAGAGAGGCCCAGCGTCGGGTCCTCACCTCCGGGGTGGGTGTCGAACTGTTGTGGCTCCTCATCATGGCTCCTCTCGATGGTTCTTCTTCAGCTTCGCCACTTCACGCGGTTCGAGTCCGCACAGTGCGGCGGCCTCCGCCGTGGTGACCGTCAGTTCCTCGAGTTCACACAACGCAGCGGCGATTCGGTGTTCGGTCAGGCCGATGACGCGCTCACGCTCCAGCAGCGCTGTGGTTGCCTCGAGCACGAGGTCCCGGATCCTGGCTTCGCGCGCCACGTGCTCTTCTCGACGCTTCTGGAACTGCTCGGCCGCGCGTCGTCTCGCGGCCTGACGCAAGGGCTGGGACATCGGTGTCTCCTACGGGATGTGACTCAGGTGAGTGACGGTTGGTCTGGATGGCTCGACGCGCACCTGGCCGGGCAAGTCGAAGACCGCGCCGAGACGAGCCGCCCGAGGTCCGCCTCCGTCGCGCTGCCCTGTGCCTTGTCCGTACGCCTACCCGCGTGTCGCATACCACTAGGAACCCCATCCAGACACCCCCAGCGTGAAACGGTGTCCCTCGACCAGCCCAGCAGGCCTCTCCCCGCCGAGACGGTCGCGCTCGACCATGGGGCCACGCCCGCCCGGGTCTCAGGCCACCACCACCGTCAGGCCCCTGAGGGCTTCATCCTGCTTGGGGCCCACACTCTCGACCCGGCGTGGGAAGACGCGGCTGTAGACCTCGAGCGCCATCCGCGAATCGCTCCACCCCAGCAGAAGCATGACTTCCGCGATCGTGTACCCCTCGCTGAAGAGCCAGGCGGCGTACGAAGCACGCAGATCGTGCAGCGTGATGTGGTCCTCCTTCGGTACCGGAAGCCCCTTCCGCCACAATCGGCGCCGCTCCGCCTCCGGGGTCCTCAACCCCATGTTGGCCAGCGCCCGGTTGTGCCGGCGATCGGCCTCGGCCGGCCCCATCGGTTTGCCATCCGCGACGGTGAACACCAGCTGCTCCGGCGACCGTGGGTACAACGCCAGGTGATCCCGCAGGATCGTCACCAAGGTCGTCGACATGGGCAGCGAGCGGATGCCGGCCGCGGTCTTGGGAACCTTCACCCCCACGCGGTAGGCGTTGCCGTCCTTGCCATGCTCGATCGCCTGGCGCACGAAGATCCGCCGACCCTCGAGGTCGAGGTCCATCCGACGCAAACCCCGGACTTCACCCGATCTCAATCCGCCCAACGCAACCGTGGCCAACATCGCCACGTGTTGGGGCTCCGCGGCCTGCAGATAGCGGCGCACATCGTCCAGGTCGAACACGTGCCGCTGCTCCATCGCCTTCGTCGTCCGCGGGATGCCAACCCCGGCGGCGGGGTTCTTGTCGATCCATCCCCAATGCGCAGCCTTCGCCAGCAGCTCGCTGAACAAGGCCAACGACGACCGGTCGCGGCGACGCTCAGCACCCAACGGACCCTGACGCCACTGCCACACGTCGTCGTGGGTGATGGTCTTCACGTCACGATCGGTCCCCCAGTGGGGGACGATGCGCAGCCGCCAATCCTGCTCATACGCGGTGAGGGTGGACAGCGCCAACGGCCGCGGACGCTGAGCCAGGAACCGCTCGTAAGTCTCCTGGAGGGTACGCACCATCGGCCGTCGGGCCTCAACCTCCGCGGCCGAGAGCCACTCACCTCGCTCAATGGCCCGCTCCTGCATCCTGAGCCAGTGCTCGGCATCGCCCTTGTGCGAGAACGTCGAGGGTGCCTTGACCCTCTGCCCTGGCGTCACGGGATCGGGGAAGGAAGCCTGGTACTTGTTGCTGGGCAGCTTCCGGACCCAGCCAAAATCGCGTCTCATGGAAGGTAGAACCCCACTCCAGGACGTGTAGCGCGTGCTGTGAACGTGCTGTTGGTGAGTCCTCTTCGGTCCCTCTGAGGGCTGTTGAGTCCAAGCTGAAACATACAAACTCCCTAGTCAAGGGCGTTTGACCAGGGAGTTCTGCTGTGGAGCATAGGGGACTCGAACCCCTAACTTCCACCTTGCAAAGGTGGCACTCTACCAATTGAGTTAATGCCCCGAATCGACGGCAAGTATAGGGCAGGGCGCGCCGGAGCCACCAACGGACGGCGGGTGGGCTGTCCAGTGTCGGTTCTTGCCGCGTCTGCCCGGGCAGAACCGACACTGGAGTTCGTCGTGGCGCTGAGCGGGCCCACCGGCGCCTCCGTGTCCTAATCTCGGGCGCGTGAGCATGTCCGACGCCCTCTACTCCAAGCTCGTCCGCCGCGACCCCGCCGCAGAGGCGGCCCTCCCGGGCCAGGGGGGCGGCAACGTGGCGCGCAATGGCCTGCGGCTGGTCACGTCGGGGGCGCTCCAGTCCTCGGGCGACCAGACGGTCAACGCCTCCACCGTCCTGCCCTGGCTGCTGCACGCGATGGGCGCGCCCGCGGCGCTGATCGGCCTGCTGGTCCCCATCCGGGAGTCCGGCTCGATGCTCCCCCAGGCGTTCCTCACGCCGATCGTCGTGAAGTTCCGCCGTCGCACGCCGGTTCTGGTGGTCGGCAGCCTGATCCAGGCGGCCGCCGTCGCGGTGATGGCCGTGACGGCCGCCGTCGGATCCGGCGTGGTCGGCGGTGTGGCGATCGTCGCGGCCCTGGCGGTGTTCTCCGCCGGGCGCTGCCTCACCTCCATCGCCTCCAAGGACGTGCAGGGCCGCGTCGTGCCGAAGGGCGAGCGCGGGCAGATCAACGGCCTCAGCACGACGGCGGCGGGCCTCGTCGCCATCACACTGGGCCTCGGCATCCGGCTGCTCGGCGGCGAGGATCTCTCCCCCGGCCAGATCGCGTGGCTGCTGGCGGGCGGGGCCGCGTTATGGGTGGCCACCGCCGTCGTGCAGGCGGGTATCCGCGAGCCCGAGGAGGACGTGAAGGACGACGACGCCGACGGATCCGCGCGCGGCGTGCTGCGCCTCCTCCGCGACGACAAGGAGTTCCGCAGCTTCGTCACCACCCGCAGCTTCCTCCTCGTCTCCGCCTTGAGCCCGCCGTTCGTCGTGACGCTGGCCGCCACCTCGGGCGCCACCGGGCTCTCGGGCCTGGGCGGCTTCGTCATCGCCTCCGGCGTGGCCTCGCTTATCGGCGGACGCATCTTCGGCCGATGGGCGGACCGGTCCAGCCGTCGGCTCATGGCCTTCGGCGGCGCCGCGGCCTCCACCGTCGTCCTGGTCCTCGTGGCCCTCGTCTCCGTGCCCGGCTTCGACGGCTCCACGACGGCGGGCGCGGTCACGCTGATCGGCGGCTACTTCCTGCTCACCCTGCTGCACACCGGGGTCCGCGTCGGCCGCAAGACCTACGTCATCGACATGGCCGACGGCGACCTCCGCACGGTCTACGTGGCGGTGTCGAACACGGCGATGGGCATCATCCTGCTCATCGTGGGAGGAATCAGCTCGCTGCTGGCCCTGGCCGGCGTGGCGTGGGCTCTGCTGTTCCTCGCCGGCCTCGGCATCCTCGGGGCGGTATGGGGGTGGCGCCTGCCTGAGGTGTCGCGGGGCCGGTAAGTCTGCACGTCCATGTCACCCCACCTGCACGTTCGTGCATGTCCTGGCCTAGACTGTCCTGACAGGCGGTAACGACACGACGAGGTGTCCCCAAGGAGGACGAGTGGTCACCAAGACGAGCGATTCGCTGCTCACCGTAGCCCGGATGTACTACGTCCAATCCGAGACCATGGACGCCATCGCGCACCACATGGGGGTCTCGCGCTCGACGGTGTCGCGGCTGCTGAAGGAGGCCCGCGACCGCGGCCTGGTGCGCGTGAGCATCGTGGACCCGGACCGCCCGCTCAACCGGATGGCCGAGCTGTTCGAGAAGTACTTCAACGTGCAGGCCCACCTCGTGCACGTGCGCCCCGGCGCGAGCAGCATCTTCCGGCTGGACCAGGTGGCCCGCATGGCCGCCGGCATCCTCGGCAACGCCGTCCACGACGGCGACGTGGTGGGCATCGCCTGGGGCACCACCGTCTCGGCCATCGCCACCCACCTCCGCCCGAGGGACCTCAGCGGCGTGACCGTCATCGGCCTCAACGGCGGAGCCAACCACCAGACCACCGGCCTGCCGTACGTGGGCAGCATCCTGCACAAGTTCGCCCAGGCGTTCGGCGGTCAGGAGCAGCTCCTGGCCTTGCCCGCCTTCTTCGACGACCCGGCCACCAAGGAGGCCATGTGGCGCGAGCAGAGCACCCGCCACATCCTGGCCGTGCGGGCGAACTGCCGCGTCGCCCTGTTCGGGGTGGGCGGGCTGCACTCGGAGCTGCAGAGCCACGTCTACTCGTCGAACTACCTGAGCGAGGCGGACCTCAAGCAGCTCCGCGACTCCAAGGTGGTGGGCGACGTGTGCACGGTCATGCTTCGCGAGGACGGCAGCTACCGCGACCTCGAGATCAACAAGCGCGCCACCGGCATGACCCCCGCGGAGCTGCAGGGCGTGCCGCGGCGCATCTGCGTGGTGAGCGGGCTGTCCAAGACGGCCTCGGTGCTGGGCGCGCTGCGCGCCGGGGTGGCCACGGATCTGGTGATCGACGCCGAGACCGCCCGAGCCGTCCTCAACCGGATGAAGCCCGGGATGCGCCTCCAGTAGTCCGCGGCTGACACCCTCCCCGGGGTTCACTTAGGCTTGCCCCCATGTCTGAATTCATCGTCACCGAGGTGCAGGACGGGATCGCCCGCATCACGCTGGACCGCCCGCGCGCGATCAACGCCCTCACCGAGGACATGTTCACCGCGATGTACGAGGCGCTGACCGCCTGGCACGACGACGACGCGGTGACCGCCGTCGAGCTCGCCGGCAACGGCGACCGCGGGTTCTGCGCCGGGGCCGACGTGCGCGCCCTGGCCCAGGTGGTGCGCGACGGCGGCCCGTTCCTGCGCTACCTGGAGACCGAGTACGCGCTCGACATCATGTTCGCCAACTACCCCAAGCCGGTCACCTCCTTCCTCCGCGGCATCGCGATGGGCGGCGGGCTCGGCATCGGCGGGCACGTGGACCGCCGCATCGTCTACGCCGACACGGTGATGGCCATGCCGGAGACGAAGATCGGCTTCTTCCCCGACGCGGGCGTCATGTACGAACTCTCCCGGGCGGGCGCGGTGGGCAAGCACGTGGCCCTCACGGCGGCCACCTTCACCGGCGGCGACGCCCTCCTCATGGGGCTCGCCGACGAGTCGGCCGACGGCGACCTCCCGGCCCCGCTGTTCGAGGAGTCCGCGGCCTGGATCCACGAGTGCTACGCCTCGGACGACGTGCTGGAGATCGTCGCCGCGCTCGAGAACCATCCGGCCGAGGATGCCCGGGCCGCGGCCCGCGAGCTGCGGGCCCGGAGCCCGTTCGGCGTCCACGTTGCGATGCGCGCGCTCGTGAGGGCCCGCCGCCTGCACCTCGCGGAGGTGCTCGCCCAGGACCTGCGGCTGGCCGAGACGGTCATCCCGTCGGGTGACTTCGTCGAGGGCGTGCGCGCCCTGCTGATCGACAAGGACAACACCCCCGTGTGGCGGCACGCCTCGCTCGAGGACGTGCCCGCCGACGAGGTGGACCGGGTCTTCGCGTACTGACCGCTCTGGTGTCAGAGCCCGGTGTCGGTCCACCGGGCGCCAGGGGCATCGAAGCGGCGGGGGCACTCCCCGCCGCTCAGGGTCACCAGCTGTCGGAACCCGCGCGCCGGCTCAGCCGGGCCGCTTGAACGCCATCGCGACGTTGACCAGCACGATGCCCACCCACACCATGAGCATCGCCGCGAAGCCGAACTGGCCCGTGATCGCGGTCAGCGGGATGGCCAGCACCAGCGACACGATGGCCAGCGCTAGCCGGCTCCCCTGCCCCTGCTTGTCCGCCACCCCGCGCTCCTTCGAGGCGGCGAGCTCCGCCTCGTAGCGGCGCCTCACCGTCGCCTCGACCTTCGCGGCCAGCGAGTCCACCAGCGCCGGCTCGATCTCCGGGCCCATCTCCCGCCGCACCTCGAGCGCGGCGTGGAGCTCCTCGCGGGACAACTCCTCACTCATGAGGCGAAGGCTACTCCGCGACACCCCGCCGCGACACCGTATCCCCCCGGGGGTATAGTTGACGTCCCGCAGCCCCGCCACGCAGGCGACTGATGGGCATCGACGGGAACGCATTACCATGGGGGCGGCTCACCGCCCCCGCGAAGGAGAACCATGCCCACCGTGCACGACGTCATCATCATCGGCTCCGGCCCCGCCGGCTACACCGCGGCCATCTACGCCGCGCGCGCGAACCTCAAGCCGGTGGTGTTCGAGGGCTCCTTCGAGGGCGGCGGCGCGCTGATGAACACCACCGAGGTGGAGAACTACCCCGGCTTCGCCGAGGGCATCATGGGCCCGGACCTCATGGACCAGATGCGCAAGCAGGCCGAGCGCTTCGGCGCGACCCTCATCACCGACGACGCCACCGCCGTCGACCTCACCGGCGAGATCAAGGTGGTCAAGGACTCCGACGACGTGGAGTACCACGCCAAGTCCGTCATCCTCGCCATGGGCTCGGGCTACCGCAAGCTGGGCCTGCCGGACGAGGAGCGCCTCTCCGGCCGGGGCGTGTCCTGGTGCGCCACCTGCGACGGCGCCTTCTTCCGCGACAAGCCCATCGCCGTGATCGGCGGCGGTGACTCCGCCGTCGAGGAGGCCACGTTCCTCAGCCGGTTCGGCTCCAAGGTGGTCATCGTGCACCGTCGCGACGAGCTGCGCGCCTCCAAGATCATGGTGGACCGCGCCATGCGTGACCCGAAGATCGAGTTCGCCTGGAACTCGGTGGTGGAGACCATCAACGGCGCGAAGTCCGTCGAGTCCATCACGCTCAAGGACACCCACACCGGCGAGCTGCGCGACCTCGACGTGCAGGGCGTGTTCATCGCCATCGGCCACGACCCCCGCTCGGCCCTCGTCAAGGACCAGGTGCACACCGACGCCGAGGGCTACGTGCTGGTCGAGGGCCGCTCCACCGCCACCAACCTGCCGGGGGTGTTCGCATGCGGTGACCTCGTCGATCACACCTACCGCCAGGCCATCACGGCCGCCGGCACCGGGTGCTCCGCGGCGCTGGACGCCGAGAAGTACCTGCAGGCGCTCGAGGACTGAAAACACGGGCCACCCACGCACGAACGCATAAACTGACGTGACCGAGCTTTCAACCGAGAGGCAGCACCATGGCAGTCATGGACGTGACCGAGAAGACCTTCGTCGACGAGGTCCTGATGGCCGATGGGCTCGTAGTGGTCGACTACTGGGCGGACTGGTGCGCGCCGTGCAAGCAGATGTCGCCGATCATCGACGAGCTCTCGTCGGAATTTGGCGCGGTGAAGTTCGTGAAGGTGGACACCAACACCAACCCCAACCTCGCCGCGGAGCAGGGGGTGCTGAGCCTGCCCACGCTCCAGTTCTTCCAGGGCGGACGCGTGGCGAAGTCCCTGTCGGGCGGCAAGACCAAGGGCGCCCTGAAGAAGGCCATCAACGAGCTGCTCTGATGAGCACGCCTTCGCCGGAGGACCCCGGCACCTGGACGGCGGTTCCCGCCGGGCAGGCCGATGCCCAGCCGTCGGCCCCGGCCTGGTCACGCTTCCTGGGCCCCGCCGTCGCGGCCGCCCTGGTGGTGACCGGCGGGCTGATCGGCGCCGGGCTGGGAGGACTCGACGGAGGGTCGGAGCCGGAGCCCGAGCCCTCCCCCACCCTGTCCATGGATCCTCCGGTGCAGGTGGGCGAGTTCGTGCGCGGCGAGGTGACCGAGAGCACTGGGCCCGCCCCCGAGAACCAGCGGATCGTGCGGGCGGACTACTCCGACGGCGCTGACAAGGTGATCTTCGTCATGACCTGGCCGGAGGAGGACCTCCCCACCTTCGTCGCCGACGCCGGTGTGCAGAGTGCCGCCGACGCGGCGGCAGGGACCCTCTGCGGCACCTCCGTCGACACCACGTTCCCCGCGTGCGGCCGGATCAAGGAGGAGACGGGCCTCCTCCTGCTGGCCGTGACCGAACAGACCGAGTCCTCGGTCCTCGAGCTCCTCGGCAGCTTCGACGCCGCCGTCACCCCCTGAGGCGACCACTGGTCAATCACGTCCCCGCGGCATCGCATCGGGCGATAGTGGCGCCCCTCCATCTGGATATGGACCGTGGGCGGCCGTGCGGTCCTTGCGGCACGGGATAGGGTGAGCGGAGCAACTCCCACGCGCGGGCGCGCCGTCGACGGCGATGCGCCCCGGACGGCAAGGTAAACGACAGTGACCGAACACTCCCGGCACGACACCCGGCTCGACCGGTTCGTCGACAGCTACTCACAGCGCACCAACGGCATGCGGGTCTCCGCCGTCCGAGCCCTGTTCGCCGTAGCCAACCGGCCGGAGATCGTCTCGCTCGCCGGCGGGATGCCCAACATCAAGGACCTGCCGCTCACCGAGATCGCCGCCTCGCTGTCCACCATGATCCAGACCAACGGCACCCAGGTGATGCAGTACGGCTCCGGTCAGGGTGAGCCGGTGCTGAGGGAGCAGATCCTCGACGTGATGGCGCTGGAGGGGATCACCGCGCACGCCGACGATGTGGTGATCACCGCGGGCTCGCAGCAGGGCCTGGACCTGGTCACGCGCATCTTCTGTGACCCTGGGGACGTGGTGCTGGCGGAGTCGCCGTCGTACGTGGGCGCGCTGGGCACCTTCCTCAGCTACCAGACCGAGGTGGTGCACGTCTCCTCGGACGACCAGGGGCTGGATCCCGTCGCCCTGCGTGAGACGGTGGGCCGCCTCCGGAAGGCCGGCAAGCGGATCAAGTTCCTCTACACGATCCCCAACTTCAACAACCCTTCGGGCACCACGCAGCCGTGGCAGCGCCGCCTCGACATCCTGGCCGCCTGCGCCGCCGAGGGGATCCTGGTCGTGGAGGACAATCCGTACGGGCTGCTCACCCTCGACGCCGATCCCATCCCGGCGATGCGCTCGGTGGACGCGGACGTGATCTACCTGGGCTCGTTCTCCAAGACGTTCGCGCCCGGCTTCCGTGTGGGCTGGGTGCTGGCCCCGCACGCGGTCCGCGAGAAGCTGGTGCTGGCGCAGGAGTCCGCCACGCTGTGCCCGCCCGTGTTCAGCCAGTTCGCCATCTCCACCTACCTGTCCACCCAGGACTGGAAGGGGCAGGTGGAGGTCTACCGGAGCATGTATCGCGAGCGGCGCGACACGATGCTCCACAGCCTCGCCGAGGAGATGCCCGACGGCGCCACCTGGACCAGGCCGGCGGGCGGCTTCTTCGTGTGGGTCACGCTCCCGGAGGGCGTGGATTCGCAGGCCATGCTGCCTCGCGGCGTCAACGCCCGCGTCGCGTTCGTGCCGGGAGGCGCCTTCTACGCCGACGGCCAGGGCGCCCGCAACGTGCGCCTCTCGTTCTGCTTCCCTCCGGCGGACCGCATCAGGACGGGCGTGCAGCGCTTCGCCGACGTGGTTCGCCGCGAGCTGGAGATGATGGACACCTTCGGCATCGCCTCCTCCCCCACCGACCGCACGCGGCCCGCAGGCCCGGGTCCAGACCTCAGCTGACAAGGAGTTTCATGACGATCATCGTGATTGCAGGCGGGCTGAGCCACGAGCGGGACGTGTCGCTGCGCTCGGGCCGACGGGTGGCGCAGGCCCTCCGCGACGTGGGCCGGGAGGTCATCGAGGCCGACGTCAACGCCGATCTGATCCCCCTCATCCGCCGCACGGCGGACGCCGTCGTGGTGCCGATGCTGCACGGCGGCCTCGGCGAGGACGGGGCCCTGCGCGAGGTGTTCGAGGTGCTGGAGGTGCCCTTCGTGGGGCCGGCCGGCGCGTCGTCGCGGCTCACGTTCGACAAGTCGATCGCCACCTCCGTCGTGCGGGGGGCCGGCCTGGCCACCCCGCGGCAGATCGCGCTCCCCCACGACATCTTCCGCGAGCTCGGCGCTCCCGCGCTCATGGAGGGCATCGGCGCGCAGCTCGGCTACCCACTCATGGTCAAGCCGTCGCGCAGCGGGTCAGCCCTGGGCGTCACGAAGGTCGACGACCCGTCGGGCCTGCCCGCCGCCCTCGTGGCCGCCTACGCCTACGGCTCCGTCGCGGTGATCGAGTCCTACCTGTCGGGCACCGAGATCGCGGTGACCGTCCTCGACGAGGGCGACGGGCCGGTGGCGCTCCCCGCCGTCGAGATCCGTCCCGAGTCCGGGGTCTACGACTACGAGTCGCGCTACACCGCCGGCGCCACCCGCTTCGTCACGCCCCCGGACCTGTCCGACGAAGCGCTCGAGGCGGCCGGGGCGCTGGCGGTCGCGGTGCACCGCGAGCTCGGGCTCCGGCACCTGTCGCGCGTGGACATGATCGTGGAGAGGTCAGGCCGCCCCGTCTTCTTCGAGGGCAACGTGGCGCCGGGCATGACGGAGACGTCGCTGGCCCCGCTGGCGTTCGAGGCCGCGGGCCGGGAGCTGGGCGAGGTGTTCGCCAAGCTGGTCGACCTCGCGCGCGGCTGAGAGGGGCCGTCGTGGGGGTGCGCGCGAAGCAGGTGGTCGCGGTGGTGGCCGGGTTCGTCGTCGCCGGGCTGATGCTGATGCTGGGGCTCTGGCAGATGTCGTCGTACCAGGAGTCCACCCGAGACGTGTCCGCCGAGCGGGCGGCGGAGGCCGCGGTCCCGCTGGCTGAGAGTGTCGCGGCAGACGGCGAGATCGCGGACGTGTACGGGCGTCGCGTCACGCTGTCCGGCGCCTACACAGCCGACGAGGTGCTCGTGGGCGAGGAGCCACCCCTGCGGGTGGTCACGGCCTTCCGGATGGACGACGGCCGGCACGTGGCCGTGGTGCGCGGCGCCGTCGAGCCCGGTGTCGCGGTGGGGCCGGCCCCGGCCGGGCCGCAGGACGTGACCGGGGTGTTCCTGGCCTCGGACTTCGCGGCCGAGGCTGTCGCGGAGGGGGCGGATCTGGGCTCCATCCGGGTGCAGGCGCTGGCACAGGAGTGGCCGTCGCCGCTCGTCGGGGGCTATGTCACCTTGTCGGAGGCGGATTCCGCGGCCCAGGGGCTGGCGGCGGCGGAGCTGGTGCTGCCCACTGCTGAAGGGTCGGCCACCCACCGGGGGTACGCCCTCCAGTGGTGGGTGTTCGCGGCTGGTGCTGTCGCGTTCGGCTTCTACGTGGCCCGGGGCTTCGGTAAGGAGTCCGAGGCGTCCACCCGCTGAGGCCCCACCGCTTCTAGAGCATCTCGGCGGCCTGGCTGGCGGCGACGGTGGCCCGCACGTTCTTCGTCGCGAAGTGCTCGGCGACGAAGGACAGGAACGGGACCGTTCCCGCCGCCATGATGAGCAGGAACCACTTGATGGACCACTTCACCCGTCGGCCCAGGTCGTAGGCCGTGATGAGGAGGATCATGTACAGCCAGCCGTGGGGCATGCCGGTCCACGTGACCACACGCCCGTCGCCCCAGATGTACTTGAGCGGCAGCCCCACACACACCAGCACGGCGAGCAGGATCCCCACCACGTACGCCATGATCCGGTAGCGCGTGAGGGCCCCACGGATCGCGGGGATGTCGGCTGGATCGACGGTGGCGGGGGCTGTTGGTGTCGCGGCGGTCATCGGTACCTCGTCATATGGTTCAGTCGTTTTGTCGTCAAAGTGATATACGTGTTTAGCGTCACATCTATACGGTTGTGCCGTCCAGGATCGCCATGATGCGCCCCAGGTCCTCCCCCGAGGCGAACTCGATGGTGATGCGGCCCTTGTTGCGGCCGATCGCCACCTTGACTCGGGTGTCGAAGTGGTCGCTCAGCTGCGTGGACAGGTCGAGCTCCTGTTCCGACGGCGTACGCGGGGCACGGGTGGTCGTGCGCCGGGGTGCACTCCCCCGGTCCAGCGCGACGATCTCCTCCGTCGACCTGACGGACAGGCCCTCGGCGATGATCCGTTCGGCCAGGCGCTCCTGCTGGTCGGCGTCGGAGAGGCCGAGCAGCGCCCGGGCGTGGCCGGCGGACAGCACCCCGGCCGCGACCTTCGTCTGGACCCGCTCCGGCAGGTTGAGCAGCCGGAGCGTGTTGGACACCTGGGGTCGGGAGCGGTGGATCCGCTGGGACAGGTCCTCCTTGGTGCAGCCGAAGTCCTGGAGAAGCTGCGCGTAGGCGTTGGCCTCCTCGATGGGGTTGAGGTTGGCCCGATGCAGGTTCTCGAGGAGAGCGTCGCGCAGGAGCGCGGTGTCGTCGGTACCACGCACGATAGCGGGGATGGTCTCGCGTCCGGCGAGCTGGCTGGCGCGGAGCCGTCGCTCCCCCATCACCAGCTCGTAGGTGTCGCGGCCGCTGCGCCTCACGACGATGGGCTGCAGAACCCCGAACTCGGAGATTGAGTCAGCCAGCTCGGCCAGATCGTCCTCGTCGAACACAGTGCGGGGCTGTTGGGGGTTCGGTGAGATCTGGCCCAGCGGGATATCGGCGAAGGTGGAGCCGTCGCTGAGCTCCTCGACCTCGTTGTCGTCCGTCCGGGCAAACAGGTCGCCCAGGCCTTGTCCGAGCGCGCTCTTCTTCATGCCGGCCATCATGCCTCCGCCTTCGTCGCCCGTTCGGCCATCTCCTTGGCGGCCGCGAAGTACGCGACGGCGCCGGGTGACTTGGGCTGATACGTCAGCACGGTCTGCTGGAAGCTCGGCGCCTCCGCGATCCGGACCGAGCGCGGGATCTCATTCGCCAACGTCTGTTCAGGGAAATGCTTGCGCACCTCCTCCGCGACCTCGCGGGAGAGGTTGGTGCGGCTGTCGTACATGGTGAGCAGGATGGTGCTCAGCTCCAGGTCGTCGTTGAGGTTGCCCTTCACGCGCGCAATAGTCCGCATCAGCTGGGTGACGCCCTCCAGGGCGTAGTACTCGGTCTGGATGGGCACCAGGATCTCGTTGGCCGCCACGAGCGCGTTGAGGGTGAGGAGGCCCAACGACGGCGGGCAGTCGAAGAAGATGTAGTCAACGCCCGACTCGTCCACGTACTGCTGGATGGCGTCGCGCATGCGGTGCTCGCGGCCTCGCATGTTGACCAGCTCCAGTTCGGCGGCCGCGAGGTCGATCGCGGCGGGCAGGACATGAAGGTTCGGGGAATGCGGCGACGGCTGGGCGTGCTCGATGATCCCGATGCCCTCGAGAAGCACCTCATATGTCCCCTTGGTGCCCGGCGTGTGGGCGACACCCAAGGCCGTGGATGCGTTCCCCTGCGGGTCGTTGTCCACCACCAGCACATTCAGTCCGCCCAGCGCGAGGGCGTGAGCGAGGTTGACTGTGGTCGTGGTCTTCCCCACACCGCCCTTCTGGTTCGCCACCACGACGATCCGCGGGCTCCCAGGACGGGGGAGCGTCGAGCTGGGGGCGTCGAAGTCCACGTACTCGTCGCCGTACTCCGACTCGACAGTGGCCCCGGCGTCGTTTACGGCGCGGCGGGGGAGCGACCCCGTTTCACGTGAAACGTTGCTGTGGGTCTTCCACAGTTCGTCGTCATTGGTGGGTTGGGTCTTTCGCTTGCGGAAGAACAGCGCCATCCGTGGCCTCCTCGGTGTCCGCGACGACTCTACCCAAGCTGATGAGGTCGCGCGATGTGAGCGTGTCGCGTTTCACGTGAAACGCGAGAAGACCTCTCCCATTCCGGCCACCAGTGTTCACTCCGCTAAGCCGACCACCCGGACACACACCGCCACCGACCGCGCCGAAGCCTCCGACCGCCAGCGGCTTGGCCCTGCTCAACCCAAGTCGACGCGCGCTGAGCCGCAGGCGGCGCGGTGCGGCTCAACCAGCGGAAGGTGCATCCGGCTCAACCACGCCGCTGGGTGAGCCAGTCGGACGCGAAGCGCCACCGACCGCGTCGAAGCCTCTCGCACCCGGTTCATGGACCCGGCCCGGGTCCATGGCGAACTCACGGCAGTTTCGACACGCGCTGAGCCGCAGGCGGCTCGGCGCGGCTCAACAAGCGAGAAGGACACGAGCGGAAAGGGCCCTGCTCAACCAGCGGAGAGGTGCCGGTCTCCGGGCGCGCAGGGGGTGAGGTGAGCACGAGGGTGGGGGACGGCAGGGCGGCTGGGCGCAGGGATGCCCAACCCGAGGGGCACCCAGAACAACCCGCCTGAAACAGACCCGGGCCAGGGCCGCCCTGCCGGCACACGCCCGGAGGGGACCACGCCACAGGCAGACGAGTGCAGGGAGACGTGGGACGAGGCCCGGGCGGCCTCAACTACCCAACCCAAGACCAACACGCCACCAACAAGCAGTAGGTAGTCAAGGGCCGCACGGGCCTCGTGTCAGGGCTCCCGGAACCCGCCGGTTGCTCAACCCACGCGTGTCGACGAGCACTCGGCGGCACTCAGCTCCACACGAAGCCAACGTTGGTTTCGACACGCGCGGAGCCGCAGGCGGCTCGGCGCGGCTCAACCAGCGGAAAGGGGACGGCTCGGCGCGGCTCTACCAGCGGAAAGGGGACGGCTCGGCGCGGCTCTACCAGCGGATGGGGGCGACGGGGTCGACGGTGGCGAGTGCGACGGCGGGGACGTGAGGTGGGCGCGAGGGTGGGGGACGGCAGGGCGGCTGGGCGCAGGGATGCCCAACCCGAGGGGCACCCGGAAGAACCCTCCTGAAGCATGCTCGAGCCAGGGCCGCCCTGCCGGCACACGCCCGGAAACGACCACACCACAAGCACACCAGTGCAGGGAGACGTGAGACGAGGCCCGGGCGGCCTCAACCACCCAACCCAAGACCAACACGCGGCCAACAAGCAGACGGCGGACAAGGGCCGGACGGGCCTCGTGTCAGGGCTCCCGGCACCGACAGCGTGACGCGGCGTCGGGGGTCGGTCCAGACGAAGCCAACGTTGGTTGGTTTCGACACGCGCGGAGCCGCAGGCGGCTCGGCCCGGCTCAACCCAAGTCGACACGCGCTGAGCCGCAGGCGGCTCGCCGCGGCTCACCCCGCGCAGGGGGCGGCTCGGCTCTGCTCAACCCCCGGACTCCTCGTGTCAGGGTTCCCTGCACCGACAGCGGGACGCGGCGGTAGTGCGGCCGCTTCGGGGTCGCGGCGTCGGTGACACCGTCACGGCAGTCCGCCTCGGGAAGGCCCAGCCACCCGTCGGGGTCAGTGGACGCGGATCGCGCGCGTGCCTTCGATGCCGGGGGCTACCGTCAGCTCCAGGACCTCGGCGACCAGGCGGGACCGTGCCAGGATTGCGCCCGCGTCACGGATCTCCTGCTCGGCCGACTCGCCCTTGAGGGCGAGGAGTTGGCCACCGTCGGAGAACAGGGGAGTGGTCCAGCCCAGGAGCCGCTGCAGGGGGGCGACGGCCCTGCACACCACCACGTCGAAGTGCCGCTTCATGTCCTCGGCGCGCCCACGGTGCACCTCCACGCGGTCCTCCAGTCCCAGCTCCTCGACGGCGAGGGTGAGGAAGTTGGCCCGCCGCAGCAGGGGCTCGATGAGGGTGACCCGCAGGTCCGGTCTGGCGATGGCGATCGGGAGGCCGGGTAGTCCGGCGCCGCTGCCGACGTCAGCGACCTCGACACCTGCGGGGATCGCGTCGATCAGCGCCACGGAGTTGGCGATATGCCTCTGCCACAGCTTGTCACCCTCGCGGGGGCCGAGAAGCCCCCACTCGAGCCCACGTGATGCCAATATAGCGACATATCGCTCTATCGTTTCAGCATTCTGCCCGTAAAGCGAGAGGAGGCCCTTGCGGGCCTCCTCCTCGACGACAGCCTCCTGCGTCACTTCGCCCGGACGACGACGCGACGTGCCGGGGGCTCGCCTTCGGACTCGCTCACCAGGCCGGCCGTGGCCACCTCGTCGTGCACGATCTTGCGCTCGTAGGCGTTGAGCGGGGCCATTCGCACCGGCTCGCCCGACTCCTGCACCTCGGCGATGGCGTCCTTGGCCATGGCGACGAGCTCCGCACGGCGGCGCGCGCGGTACCCCGCGACATCCACCATCAAGCGCGAGCGGTGACCGGTCTCCGTCATGACGACGAGGCGGGCCAGCTCCTGCAGGGCGTCCAGGACTTCGCCGTCCTTGCCCACGAGCTTGTCCGAATCGGTGTCGATCGCGACGAACGCGCGGCCGTCCTGGACGGAGTTCTCGATGTCGCCGTCGAGGTCGGCGATGTCCAGGAGCTCCTCGAAGTAGTCGGCGACCAGGTCGCCCTCCGCCAACAGGGCGGCTTCGGTCTCATTGTTCGACACGGAAGGTGTCCTCTCCTCGTGCCCGCGTGGGGGCGTGGTGGTCTCTGTGGGGGTGGGCGTCAGCGCCTCGGAGTCGGTCACTTCTTCTTGCGCGCCGAACGCGATGCCTGCTTGGGCTGCTGACGCGTGACGACCTGCTTGCCGTCCTCGGTGCGCACCGTCTGGCGCGTGACCTGCTGGCGGGCTACCTTCGTCGGCTCCTCGGTCTCCACCGTCGAGCCGTCCTCAGCCACAGTCGTGGCCTTCGCGACGGGGCGGGACGCCACGGCCCCGTTGCCGTTCTTCGGGGTGCGGCGACGCTTCTCCGCGCGGGCCAGCATGATGGCCTGCGGGTCCTTGCCCTTGGCCAGCATCCGCTCCTCCCACTCGATGAACGCGGGCGTGTTGGGAGCCGGGTTGTTGCGGATGAGCAGGCCCTGCTGCGCCATGGTCCAGAGGTTGGAGGTGAGCCAGTAGATCAGCACGCCGATCGGGATGACCACCGACGACGCGGCGTAAACGATGGGGAAGAAGTACAGCATCAGCTTCTGCTGCTGAGCCATGGGGCCGGTGAGCGACTCCGGGGGCAGGTTCTTGCGCATGAGCTGGAGCTGGGTGACGAAGAACACTGCGACCATGGCCACCACGAGGACGATGCCAACGGCCTGCGTGGCGCCGAACGAGGTCATGGGGAAGATGCGGTCCGCAAGGCGGGCGCCGAAGATCTCGGCGTTCTGCAGCGACGACACCAGGTCTGGGTTGATCTTGAAGAAGTGTCCGCGCACGTTGCCCGAGGACACGCCCTCAAGGACTCGGAAGAGGGCCAGGAAGATGGGCATCTGGAGCAGCAGTGGAAGGCACGACGCGGTGGGGCTGACGCCCTCCTCGCGGTACATCTTCATGGTCTCCTGGCCGAGCTTCTCCCGGTCGTGGCCGTGCTTCTTCTGCAGCTCGGCCATCTTCGGCTGGAGCAGCTGCATGTTGCGGGCGGAGTTGATCTGCTTGACGAACAGCGGGATGAGGAGGGTGCGGATCACCACCGTGAGGCTGATGATCGACAGCGTCCAGTTCCAGCCCGACTCGGCGCCGTTCGGACCGAACAGCGGCGTGTAGAGCCAGTGGAAGAACACGACGAGGCCGGACACGGCCCAGTAGAGCGGCTGCATCATGGCGGACAGCACTCCGTAGAAGCTGTCCCAGATGTTCAGCGTCACCAGCAGATCGACCACTTAAGCCACCTCAGTCTTCGGTTGGGACCCGTGCGGGTCCCGTGATTCGTTGGAAATCTCTTCGGCCCAGGCCGCCGCTTGGGGCGTCCCGGGTACATAGTCGACGCCGCCGGCCGCCCACGGGTGGCAGCGGACGAGCCGCCTCGCGGTGAGCCACACGCCCTTGACGGCGCCGTGCGTCTCCAGGGCGGTGAGGCCGTAGCTGGAGCACGACGGGTGGTACTTGCACACGTCCCCGTACGAGGGGGAGACGAACTTGCGCCACCCCTTGACGAACCAGATCAGCGGGTACCTCAGCATGCGGCCGCCTTGACGAACGCGCGACGCCAGGCGCTGGCCAGATCGGCGCCCAGGCGGTCGGGCGCGACGGCGGCCTCGGGCAACGCCCTGACCACCACGTCCGCCGCGACAGGTGTCTCCAGCTCGGCCACGAGGTGCCGCAGCCGACGCTTGACCCGGTTGCGGGTGACGGCGTTGCCCACCTTCTTGGAGACAACAAAACCCACCCGGCTCGCGTCGGGTGGATTCTGATCGGTGATGCGCTTCACGTGCACCACGACTGTCGGGGTGGCTGCTCTGGAGCCGTGCCGGACGGTGACACCGAAGTCAGCGGGCTTCTTGATCCGACGTGGACCTGGCAGCACCGACGCCCGGCCTCTTAGGCCGACAGCTCGGTGCGACCCTTGCCACGACGGGCCGACAGGATGGCGCGGCCGGCGCGGGTGCGCATGCGGGCGCGGAAGCCATGGGTACGGCTGCGACGGCGGTTGCTCGGCTGGAACGTGCGCTTAGTCATGGGATTACTCGCTCAGTTTCGTTGGTGTACAACTGCCCTGATGGGCAGGGGGGAAGAGGCCGCCTCAATGGCGACTGGTCAACGATACGTGCCAGACGGCTCGATGACCAAACCCGGCCGGGCTACGGCACCCACCGCCATGCAAATAACACTGATGTAGTCCAGTGACGCAGCGGCGTGTCGCGCAAATCGCCTTGCGCAGCGGCGCGGACGGTACTAACTTCGTTGTCCTGCCTTCCCGCTTATCCACAGGTGAGGGTCGGCCGACGGGGGGCTAGGGTGAGTTATACCCCCTTGTGGACAACCTTGTGGATTACTGATGATGGCGGACTTGCCGCCGGGAAGTGGGTGAGGTGAGCGAATCACCGACGCCAGACCTGGCGGGCTTGTGGGACGAGGTCATCGCCTCGGCCGACGCCCCCACGAAGGCCTGGCTGCGGCGGACCCGCCCACTCGACATGCACGGCAGCACCCTGATGCTCGCGGTGGGGGACGAGACCACCCGCGAGCGCATCGAGACCCGGCTGCGCCCCCAGATCGAGGAGCGCCTCAGCGACATCTGCGGGCAGAGCACCCACCTGGCGGTCATGATCAACCCGGAGATGGTCCAGCAGGCTGACAGCTGGTCGACGACGGAGACGGTCCCGGCCGCCGACGAGGAGCCGCGCCGCGCCGCTCCCCGGTCACGGCCGCAGGACGTCCGGCTCAACCCCCGCTACACGTTCGAGTCCTTCGTCGCCGGCTCGTCGAACAGGTTCGCGCACGCCGCGGCGGCCGCCGTCGCCGAGACGCCGGGCAAGTCGTACAACCCGCTGATGATCTACGGGCCCTCCGGCCTGGGCAAGACGCACCTGCTGCACGCCATCGGCCACTACGTCACCAGCTACTACGAGCAGCTGCGGGTCAAGTACGTCTCCACCGAGGAGCTCACCAACGACTTCATCAACGCCATCTCGTCGAACCGCACCGCGGAGTTCCGCAGCTCGTACCGCGACGTCGACGTGCTCCTGGTGGACGACATCCAGTTCCTGGAGTCGAAGATCCAGACGCAGGAGGAGTTCTTCCACACGTTCAACACGCTGCACAACGCGCAGAAGCAGATCGTGATGACCTCCGACCGCCCGCCGAAGCTGCTGGAGGCGCTGGAGCCGCGGTTGCGGTCCCGCTTCGAGTGGGGCCTGATGACCGACATCCAGCCGCCGGACCTCGAGACCCGCATCGCCATCCTGCGGAAGAAGGTCGCGTCGCAGCGGCTGACCGCCGGCACGCAGGTGCTGGAGCTCATCGCCTCGCGGATCCCCACCAACATCCGCGAGCTGGAGGGCGCGCTGACGAGGGTCGCGGCGTTGGCCAGCCTGAACCAGCAGGAGATCACCGTCGGGCTCGCCGAGCAGGTGCTCAACGACCTCATGCCCGACGACGCGGCCCCCGTCGACGCGCAGACCATCATGGACGCTGCCGCGAGGTACTTCTCCATCTCCCTGGAGGATCTGACGGGCAGCAGCCGCGTCGCCACCATCGCGTCGGCCCGGCAGATCGCGATGTACCTGTGCCGCGAGCTCACCGACATGTCCCTGCCGAAGATCGGCCACCGCTTCGGTGGCCGCGACCACTCGACGGTGCTGCACGCGGTGCGCAAGATCAACGAGAAGATCGGCCAGGACCGCGACCTGTTCAACCAGGTGACCGAGCTCACGAACCAGATCAAGCAGTCCTAGGGCGTCACCCGGATGGGGGACCCCTATCCCTGCGCTCCGCAGCCGGACCGTTCCCCCGTTCGTGTCCCTATGAGCTCGGCGGGCCTCTGACTCAGGACGCCGATCGCCCGGTAGTCCGGGGTGTGGTTGTCTGCGGTCACCGTCGGCGTGACAATAGACCCCTGCGGGGTAAACCCGCCGCCCGAGCAGCTAGGCCTACCTATACCGGTGGGGGTATACTCGGGTTATGGACGCGGAGGAAGACCCCATGCAGCTCGACCCGGAACAGATGACGTCGGTGGTCATGCGCCTCAAGCGCGCCCAAGGGCAGATCGGGGGGATCATCCGCATGATCGAGGAGGGGCGCAACTGCGACGACATCGTCATGCAGCTGGCCGCCGTCTCCAAGGCGGTGGATCGCGCGGGGTTCACCACGATCGCCGTCGGCCTGCGGCAGTGCATGGAGCAGCCAGATCCCGATCCGCTGGACACCGCCAAGATGGAGAAGCTGTTCCTCAGCCTCGCCTGATCTCAGACACGACGAAGGGCCCGAGCCACGACGGTGGACTCGGGCCCTTTTCGCGCGCCACGGCGTGCACGAAACGCCGCCTGGATCCGAGGCCGGACCCACATGGGGTCATGGGCGGGCATCCCGACGGCGTGTCGTGCCCCAGGGGAAGGGCCTCGGGGGAGGGGCGGGTGGGGGAGTGACGGGAGCGAGGGGAGTGGGCAGGTCCGCCCTGAGGCGGGGCGGGTCAGTGGACCGCGACCCCCGGCCGACCCTGATCAAGGCACCGCGACCCCCGGCCCACCCTGACCAGGGCACCGCGACCCCGGGGCGGGTCAGGAAACCGCGATACCCGCGCCGGCCTTCCACGTGGTGTAGCCGCCGTCGAGGTTGAGCAGCTTCCGGCCCGAGCTCTTCAGTGCCGAGAGCGCGGCATGGCTGCGGATGCCCACCCCGCAGTGCAGGATCAGGGGCACGTCGCCGCCCGGGACCTGGTCCAGCCGGTTGCGCAGCTCGTCGACCGGGATGTTGATCGCGCCCGGAATGGCGCCGGCCCTGAACTCGCCGGGCGTCCGCACGTCGACGACGACGGCGCCGGCGTTCTGCGCCTCCGCCACCTCGTGCCACTGGATGCTGTCCTCCCAGCCGCTGAGCCGGTTCTCGGCGATGAAGCCGAGCATGTTGACGGCGTCCTTCGCTGAGCCGAACTGCGGCGCGTAGGCCAGCTCGAGCTCGGCGAGGTCCTCCGCCCTCAGCCCGCCGGCCATCGCGGTGGCGATGACGTCGATGCGCTTGTCCACGCCGTCCCTACCGACGCCCTGGGCGCCGAGGATCTCTCCGGTTGCCGGCTCCACGAGCAGCTTGAGCGCCATCGACGAGGCGCCGGGGTAGTAGGTGGCGTGCGAGGAGGGATGGGTGTGGATGGCGAGGTACTCGCGGCCGGCGGCGCGCAGCCGCTTCTCGTTCCATCCCGTGGCCGCGACCTGGAGGCCGAGCAGCCCCACGATGGCCGTCCCGCGCACCGGGCGGGCCGGGCGGCCGCGGCCGGCGATGTCGTCGCCCACCCGTCGGCCCTGGAGGTTGGCCGTGTTGGCCAGCGGGACCAGGACGGACTCGTCGCTCAGGGCGTCGACCTTCTCGACGGCGTCGCCCACGGCGTAGATGGAGGGGTCGTTGGTGAGCTGACGCTCGTCGACGAGCAGCCCGCCGCGCGGGCCGACCCGCAGGCCTGCAGCCTTCGCTAACTCGGTGTCCGGCCGCACGCCGATGGCCGCGACCACCACGTCGGCCGGGAGCACCGTGCCGTCGGCCAGGGTCACGTCCTTCTCGCCGATGGAGACTACGCCGGAGCCGAGCCTGAGATCGATGCCCGCCGCGCGCATGACCTCGTGCACCGGGGCGACCATCTCAGGGTCAAGGGGGGCCATCACCTGGGGCAGGGCCTCGACGACGGCCACCTGCATCCCACGGTGCAGCAGGTTCTCGGCGACCTCGAGCCCGACGAATCCGCCACCCACGACGACGGCCGTGTGGGCGCCGGCGACGGCGGAGACCATCCGGTCGGTGTCCTCGACGTTGCGCAGGGGCAGCGCGCGCTCGATACCGGGGATGGGCGGCATCAGGGGCTTGGCGCCGGGGGAGAGGACGAGCTTGTCGTAGGCGAGGATCTCCTCGCGGCCGCCGGCGACGTGCCGGACGACGACCTCCTTGGCCTGGCGGTTGATCTGCACGGCCTCCACGCCCACCCGGACGTCGAGGCGGAACCTGTCGTGGAGCGCCTGCGGCGTCTGCAGGAGGAGGGCCGAACGGTCCTCGATCACCCCTCCCACGTGATAGGGCAGCCCGCAGTTGGCGAACGACACGTAGCCGCTCTTCTCCACCACGATGATCTCCGCGGACTCATCCAGACGACGCAACCGCGCCGCCGCGCTCATCCCACCAGCAACTCCACCGACCACAACAACTCTCATGTTGAAAACCCTATACCCCAGGGGGTATGGTTGGCGAACCGGGGTGACCCGAGACATCAACCAAGGAGATCATCATGTGCAGTCCCGTCAAGTGCCGCCAGTGCGGCAAGACCACCTGGGCCGGATGCGGCAACCACGTGGATGCCGTCAAGCGCTCCGTGCCGGCCGGCCAGTGGTGCGGCGGTCACCAATCCACCCAGAGCCAGGACAACGGATTCTTCAGCCGGATCATGGGCCGCTGACGCTGCGGACAACCATGTGAGACAGGCCGGGGCCGGGGTGTGGATAACTTCCCACCCCGGCCTTCTCCACAAATACTCCACGTGTAGTTTTCGATCCGTCCACAGCTGGTCCACACCTGGGAATCGGCGTTGACAAGCACGGACGCGGGTTATCCACCAGATCCACAGCCCCTATGAGTACAGCTGTTAAGTAATTACAAGAATCCCCTCAAAGTCAGGGCTGTGGTCAACGCCGGGAACCGTCGAAAATCGCCCCTGAGGCATCTGGTAGGCGCTGCTACCTTTGGGGCGTGAGCATCGCAGCGCGGGCCAGGGGCCTGACCAAGATCTACGGGTCCGGATCTGCCGTGGTGACGGCGCTCGACGACGTGGACTTCGACATCGTCGACGGCGAGTTCACCGCCATCATGGGCCCTTCCGGCTCCGGCAAGTCCACGCTCATGCACCTGATGGCCGCGCTCGACACACCGACCTCCGGCGAGGTGTACCTGGGAGACACCGCGGTCTCCACCCTCGCCGACACCCCGCTCACCGAACTCCGCCGCGACCGGATCGGCTTCATCTTCCAAGCCTTCAACCTCGTGCCCACGCTCACGGCCCGGGAGAACATCGTGCTGCCGCTGCGCATCGCCGGGAAGAAGGTCGACGAGGAGTGGTTCGACCGCATCGTCGACGTCCTCGCCCTGGGGGATCGGCTCACGCACAAGCCATCCGAGCTGTCCGGCGGCCAGCAGCAACGCGTGGCCTGCGCACGAGCGCTGATGAACCGCCCGCACATCGTGTTCGGCGATGAGCCCACCGGCAACCTGGACTCCACGTCGGCCACGGAGGTGCTCAACTTCCTGCGCCGCAGCGTCGACGAGTTCGGCCAGACGGTGGTCATGGTCACCCACGACGCGCACGCCGCCAGCTACGCGGACCGCGCCGTGTTCCTCTCCGACGGGCACATCGTGCATGAGATGCGCGGAGCCACCCAAGAGGACCTGTTGGGCGCCATGTCGCACATCTACCCGCGGCACACCCCCACCCACGGAGCCCCGGAACCGGTGGCGGATGAGCCCGCCGAGGTCGACGGTGTCGGCGCCGACGGGGCGGCCGTCTACCGCGACGGCGGCGCGGCCCCCACCTTCCAGAGCCCGGACGTGGCCGGCGACGTGGAGTCCACCCTCGAACGGTCCATCGCGCGCCGCGCCTCCCTGGACTCCTAGATGCTGCACGCCACCTGGAAGTCGCTCTGGGCGCGTAAGGTCCGCCTCCTGCTCAGCGCGCTGTCGATCGTGCTGGGCGTGGCGTTCGTGTCAGGCTCGCTCCTGTTCACCAACCTGTTGTCGTCCAGCTTCGACCAGCTGGTCAAGGGCGCCTTGGCGGACGTCAACGTCTCGCCCGAGGCCACCGGCATCGAGGGGTTCGACCCCACCGCGGGGCTGGCCCAGATCCTGCTCACCCCCGAGGAGATCGAGGCCATCGGCGCCGTCGACGGCGTCCGCGAGGCCGCCGGCCTCGTGTCCAGCAGCCAGGTGTTCCCCCTCGACAAGGACGACCGCCTGATCATGTTCCCCGGTGCACCGGGGATCGCGATGAACTGGATCGACGTCCCGGCGGCCGGCGGCCAGGTGGGCGCCCGGCTCGTCGAGGGTCGGGTGCCCGAGGCGTCGGACGAGGTGATGCTGGACCCGGCCACCGCGACCCGCGGCGGGTTCGTCGTCGGCGACAGCCTCAACGTCGCCACCCCTGTGGACGGCATCAGGACTTACACCATCGTCGGTCTCGGCACCTACGGGGCCGGCGCCACGGCGGGCGCGAGCTACCTGTTCTTCACGCTGGAGGAGGCCCAGGCGATCATCCAGGACGGCCGGCCCGGGTTCTACGCGGCGTGGGTGCAGACCGAGCCGGACGCGGACCCCGCCGTCGTGGCTGAGGCGGTCCAGGAGGTCCTGCCGGACGGTTTCGTCGCGGAGACCGGGGACGCCCTCTCGGACACCATCCAGGAGCAGCTCAACGTCGGGCTGGGCTTCGTCAACACGTTCCTGCTGGTGTTCGCCGGCATCGCCCTGCTGGTGGCCACGCTGCTGATCCTCAACACGTTCTCCATCCTGGTCGCGCAGCGCTCGCGCGAGCTCGCCCTGCTGCGGGCCATCGGCGCCACCCGCGCCCAGGTGCGCTCGTCGGTGCTGACGGAGGCGTTCGTGGTGGGCGTCATCGGCGCCACCGTCGGCCTCTTCGTCGGGTACGGGCTCGCCTGGGGGATCCTCGCGGTGATGCGGGTCTTCGGCATCGACCTGGGCACCGCGGTGCCCACCTTCACCTGGCAGTCGGTGGTGGCGTCGTACACCATCGGCATCCTGATCACCGTGGTCGCGGCGCTGCTGCCCGCCCGGAAGGCGTCGCGGACCCGACCCGTCGAGGCCATGGCCGCCTCCCAGCAGTCCGGCCCCGAGCGTCTCGGAGGGCTCCCGCTGCTGGGCGTGGGCATGATCGAGATCGGGATCGCCGCCCTCATCTGCGCCCTCTGGCTCGACGTGCCGCAGCCCCTCGTATGGGCGGGCGCGGGCGCCGTCCTGCTCCTCGTGGGCATGGTGTTCGCCGCCGTCGTGGTGGGCGGACCCCTGATCTGGCTCTTCGGCCACGCCTACCGCGCGCTGTTCGGGGAGGTGGGCAGGCTGGCCCGCCTCAACTCGGTGCGCCAGCCCCGCCGCACCGCCGCGACGGCCGCCACCCTGATGATCGGGCTGGCCCTGGTGGCCACCGTCGCCATCCTCGCCGCCAGCACCACCACCTCGATCCGGGACCGGCTGACCGCCGATCAGCGGGGAGACTTCACCATCAGCCCCGTGGCCTACCAGCCGTTCGACGCCGGCGTCGTCGATTCCGCGCGGGAGGTCGACGGGGTCGAGGCGGTCTACGAGTTCTTCCGCGGGGCGGCCGTCATCGACGGTGAGCCCGTCCAGCTGACGGGCGCCAGCGAGGAGGGCCTCGAGCGTGCCAGCAGCCTGGAGATCGTCGCCGGGTCGCTGAGCGGCGACGGCGGAGCTCCCCCCGTCGTGGTCTCCACGGACTTCGCCGACGAGCAGGACCTCAGCCTCGGGGAGCTCCTCGAGCTGCCCACCCCCACCGGCGGCACCGTCGAGCTGCTCGTCACCGGCTTCCACGACGGCGGCGGCGGGCCGCCCCCGCTGGGTGACCTCGTCGTTGACCTGGACACCTTCGCCCAACTCGGGGACCCCTCGCTCGTGCAGCGGGTCGTCATCTTCACCGAGCCCGGAGCGGACCTCTCCGCAGTGCGCGAGGGCCTCGAGGACGCCACCGCAGAGCTGCCCACCGTGGTGGTCGCTGACGTTGCGGAGTTCGTGGAGGCGCGGGTGGCCCAGTTCCAGCAGATCTTCTCCATCCTGTACGCGCTGCTGGCGCTCGCCGTCGTGATCTCGGTGCTCGGCATCATCAACACGCTGGGCCTGTCGGTGATGGAACGCACCCGCGAGGTGGGTCTCCTGCGCGCCGTCGGCATGACCCGGCCGCAGCTGCGCCGCATGGTCACCCTGGAGTCGGTGATGGTGGCCACCCTGGGCGCCACCCTCGGCGTGGTCCTGGGCGGCGTCTTCGGCACCGTGCTGGTTACGCTCCTGCGCGACGACGGCATCGACACGCTGGTGGTGCCGTGGCTGCAGCTCGGGGTGTTCGTCGTGGTCGCGGCCCTGTTCGGGGTGCTCGCGGCGGTGGGCCCGGCGCGTCGCGCGTCCCGGCTCAACGTGCTCGAGTCGATCGCCACTGAGTAGCGCTCCGGCCGGCATGGGGGGCCAGCCGCCCGGCTATGATGCAGGCGACGGCGTCCACGATGCCGTCATGATCGTGTGACCCTCCCAGGCCGCCAGCGGGGGCGTCGAGGGCAGGTAGGCAGCAATCGAAGGGGTGCTTTGTGAAGATTCGAGTTGAGCGGGACGCGTTGGCAGACGCCGTCGCCTGGGTGGCGCGCAGCCTCCCGACCCGCCCCACGGCGCCCATCCTCGCCGGCATGCTGCTGGAGGCGGACGCCGACGGCCTGACGCTCAGCAGCTTCGACTCGACCACCTCCGCCAAGGTCGTCATGCCGGCCACGGTCAACGACGAGGGCACGGTCCTGGTCTCCGGCCGCCTGCTCGCCGAGATCGCGCGCTCCCTCCCGAACAAGCCGGTGGACCTCGTCGCCGACCACTCGAAGGTGGAGCTGACCTGCGGCCAGGCGCGCTTCACCCTCCAGACGCTCCCCGTGGAGGAGTACCCCACGCTGCCGGACATGCCCACCCAGACGGGCGACGTCGACGCGGCCACGTTCGAGAAGGCCGTGGGCCAGGTGTTCGTGGCCGCCGGCCGCGACGAGCTGCTCAACGTCTTCACCGGCGTGAAGGTGGAGATCAACGGGGAGTCGCTGTCGCTGTTGGCCACCGACCGCTACCGCATGGCGCTCAAGGAGCTCACCTGGCACCCGTCGTCGCCGTCGGTGGAGGGCGCCGTCCTCGTGCCCGGCAAGGTGCTCGCGGACACCGCCAAGTCGATGACCTCGGGTGACAAGGTCACCATCTCCCTCTCCACCACCGAGGCCGAGGGCGAGGGCCTGGCCGGCTTCATCGGACAGAGCTCCAAGGGCTCCCGCGAGGCCACCACCCGCCTGCTCAGCCAGGCGTTCCCGAAGGTGCGCCACCTCATGGACGTGGACGCCACCGTCACTGTCCGCGTCAACACGGCAGACCTGCTGGCGGCCGTGAAGCGCGTGTCGCTGGTGGCCGAGCGCAACACGCCGCTGCGGATGCGCATCAACGAGGACCACATCGCGCTGGAGGCCGCCACGGGTGACCAGGCGCAGGCGTCGGAGGCCATCGAGGCCGAGGTCAGCGTGGTGGGGGACGAGCAGTCCATCACGGACGCCGGCTTCAACCCCCACTACCTGCTGGACGCTCTGACCGCCCTGGACGCGCCCTACGCGCAGTTCTCGTTCACGCTGCCCGGGAAGCCCTGCCTGATCATGGGCCTGCCCACGGCCGACGGTGACCCGCTCACCGACTACCGGCACGTGATCATGCTCATGCGCCTGCCCGGCTGACCCATCCCCCGCCATCCCGCCACTGAAGGAGCCCACATGCGCATCGGTCTGATCGGTCTCGGCAAGATGGGCGGCAACATGCGCGAGCGGCTCCGCCGCGGGGGCGTGGAGGTCGTCGGCCTGGACCACAATCCTGAGATCTCCGACGCGAAGGACGAGGCGGACCTCGTCGCCCAGCTGGGCGAGGGTCCCCGCGTGGTCTGGCTCATGGTTCCCATCCAGGCCGTCGACTCGCTCATCGAGACGCTCAAGCCGCTCCTGTCGTCGGGCGACGTCATCATCGACGGCGGGAACTCCAAGTGGACCCACGACGCCCGGCACGCCGCCTACCTCGCTGACAAGGGGATCCACTTCGTCGACGTCGGCACCTCAGGTGGCGTGTGGGGCCTGGAGAACGGGTACGCGCTCATGGTGGGCGGGCCGAAGGAGGCCGTCGAGCTGGCCATGCCCGCCTTCGAGGCGCTCAAGCCGGAGGGCGAGTTCGGCTTCGTCCACGCGGGGGAGAGCGGCGCGGGGCACTTCGCGAAGATGGTGCACAACGGCATCGAGTACGGCCTCATGCAGGCCTACGCCGAGGGCTGGGAGCTGCTCGAGGCCTCGGACGTGGTCACCAACGTGCCCGAGGTGTTCGAGTCCTGGCGCGAGGGCACCGTCATCCGCTCCTGGCTGCTGGACCTCATGGTGCGCGCTCTTGACTCGGATCCCCACCTGGAGGGCATTGAGGGGTACGCGGAGGACTCGGGCGAGGGTCGCTGGACCGTCAACGCCGCCGTCGACCTCGCGGTGCCGGTGCCGACGATCGCGGCCAGCCTGTTCGCGCGGTTCGTGTCGCGGCAGGAGGACTCGCCGGCCATGAAGATGGTCGCGGCCATGCGCAACCAGTTCGGCGGCCACGCGGTGGCGCCGTCGAAGGACTGATGGTCGGTGACCTGCCGAGGTCCGCTGCGCCCGACGCCCAGGGGGCTCGCCGCGCTTGCCCGGCTCGTCGACCCCGCGACGCATCTGCTGTGACACCGCCCTTCATCCACCCACTTCTGACGCAGGACACCGGGTGTTCGTCACCGAGCTCGCACTGACCGACTTCCGCAACTACACGCAGGCGTCGCTGGCGCTGTCGTCGGGCGTGACGGTGTTCGTCGGGTCCAACGGGCAGGGCAAGACCAACCTGGTGGAGGCGGTGGAGTATCTGTCCACCATGTCCTCGCACCGGGTCGCGGCCACGGCGCCGCTGATCCGGGCCGGCGCGGAGACGGCGGTGGTGCGGGCAAAGGTGCAGGCGGGCCGTGAGGATCCGCGGGTCATCTCGCTGGAGCTGGAGATCGCGTCGGGCCGCTCGAACGTGGCGCGGCTCAACCGGGCGCCGCTGGCCCGGCCGCGGGAGTTGATCGGCGCGTTGCGCACCGTCGTGTTCTCGCCCATCGACCTGGCCATCGTGCGCGGGGACCCGTCGGACCGTCGGGCGTGGCTGGATTCGCTCGTCGTGACGCGCTGGCCGCGCATGGCGGGGGTCAGGCAGGACTTCGACAGGGTGCTCAAGCAGCGCAACGCCCTCCTCAAGGCGATGGCGGGCCGGTCGTTCGTGCCCAGCGGCGGCGACGAGGACGTGACGCTGGAGGTGTGGAACGACCAGCTCGCCACCCTGGGCGCGGAGCTGCTCCACGCGCGCCTCGACACGCTGGCGGACGTGGTCCCGCATGCGCAGCGCGCCTACGAGACCATCGCCCCGCTCAACAACCAGATCTCGGCGGCCTACAAGACGGTCCTCGACCTCGACGGCGTGGCGGAGGAGGCGGACGTCCGCGCCGCGCTGCGCGACCGCCTGCTGGGGGCGATGGAACGGCTGCGCAGGGACGAGGTGTCGCGGGGCGTGACGTTGGTGGGCCCGCAGCGCGACGACGTGGATCTGGGGATCGGCGCACTGCCCGCCAAGGGGTACGCGTCGCACGGCGAGTCGTGGTCGTTGGCGCTCTCCCTGCGGCTGGGCGGGTTCACCCTGGTGCGCGACGACGGCGTGGAGCCCGTGCTGGTGCTGGACGACGTGTTCGCGGAGCTTGACGTGTCGCGGCGGGAGCGTCTGGCCGCGGCGATCGCCGACGCCGAGCAGGTGCTGATCACGGCGGCCGTGGGTGCGGACGTGCCCGATTTCCCCGCGGAGCGTCGCTTCCGCGTCGACTCCGGCACCGTCACCGCCGAACCCCCCGCCTGACCGCCTCTCCAAAGACCGGGTACCACTGTCGGTGCCGGGAGCCCTCCCGCGGTTGAGCTGCGCCGAGTCCCTTTCCGCTGGTTGAGCCGCGCCCTTTCCCGCTGGTTGAGCCGCGCCGAGCCGCCTGCGGCTCCGCGCGTGTCGAAACCAACGTTGGCTTCGTGTGGACCCGACCCCGACGCCGCGTCGGTCAAGTCCCGCCGTCGGTGCAGGGAGCCCTGACACGAGGCCCGTGCGGCCCTTGTCCGCCGTCTCCTTGTCGGTCGCATGTTGGTCTTGGGCCGGGTAGTTGAGGCCGCCCGGGCCTCGCCTCACGTCTCCCTGCACTCGTCTGCCCATGGCGCGGTCATTCCGGGCGGGTGCCGGCACGGCGGCCCTGGCTCGGGTCTGCTTCAGGCGGGTTCTTCTGGGTGCCCCTCGGGCTGGGCATCCCTGCGCCCAGCCGCCCTCCCGGCCCCCACCCTCCTGCGCATCCCACGTCTGGCTCGTCGCACAGTGCCTTCCTACGCCTAGCCGCCCTCCCGACCCCCACCCTCCTGCGCATCCCACGTCTGGCTCGTCGCACAGTGCCTTCCTACGCCTAGCCAATCTCCCGTCACCCACCCTCCTGCGCATCCCACGTCCGCTTCGTCGCACAGCGCCTCCCTGGCCAGGGAATAGCGCGTCGCCCTCCGGCCCTACCGAGTTCACCCGCGATCTCGGGGCCTGTCCCGCGCGAGTAGTCTCGGCGGCATGAGCGAGGAGGCGCACGACCCCACAGGGCTGGACCTGGCCTCGGAGATCGCCCGCGCCGCCGTCGAATCGGCGGCTTACGGCGTCGTGCTCCCGGAACTGTCCGCACCGAGGACCCCCCGCCGTCGCCAACGGCCCATGGAGCAGCAACGCTCCGGCGCCGGCCCCGACGACCGCGACCCGCAGCTCGTCGGCGACGTCCTCAACTCGGTCATCCAGGCCCGGGGATGGCAGCGGCGGATCAGCCTGTCGCACGTTCTGCGACGCTGGCCAGAACTGGTGGGCGAGTCCAACGCGCAGCACTCGACGCCGGTCAACTACGCCGACGGTGTGCTCATCGTGGACTGCGACTCCACCTCCTGGGCCGCCGCCATGAAGTACGCCTCGTCCCAGATCGTCGCGCGCCTCAACCGCGCTCTGGGCGAGCAGACGGTGCTGCGTGTCGAGTTCCGCGGACCCAAGGCCCCGAGCTGGAAGAAGGGGAACCGGGCCGTGCAGGGTCGCGGTCCGCGTGACACCTACGGATAGGAGAGCGGACGGCGGGGTCCACGGACTGGCGCGGGATGGTTTCGACACGCGCTGAGCCGCAGGCGGCTTGGCGCGGCTCACCCAGCGGAAGGGATGGGCTGCGATCTGTGTGGGCCAGCAGGGGCGCTGCTCGACGAACAGACGTGAGATGCGCAGGAGGGTGGGGGCCGGGAGGGCGGCTGGGCGCAGGGATGCCCAGCCCGAGGGGCACCCGGAAGAACCCGCCTGAAGCAGGCTCGAGCCAGGGCCGCCCTGCCGGCACCCGCCCGGAGCTGGCCACGCCATAGGCAGACGAGTGACGGGAGACGTGGGACGAGGCCCGGGCGGCCTCAACTACCCAACCGTCGACAAGCACGCGGCCGACAAGGTGACGGCGGACAAGGGCCGCACGGGCCTCGTGTCAGGGCTCCCGGCACCACACAGCGAGAGCTCCGATCGCGAGAACCTCGGCCAACTCCATGGACTGGTGTCAGTTGGGTGGTTTCGGCGCGGGCTGGGCCGCTTCGCGGCTCGGCCCGGCTCAACCCAAGTCGACACGCGCTGAGCCGCAGGCGGCTCGGCGCGGCCCAACCAGGGGGAAGGGGCCCGGCCCACCCAGGGAACGGCGTCCGGCACGCGACGAATCCCCAGCGCGTCACCGAACGGCGCGCGGCGTTCGCCCGGCTCCTAAGCTGGGCGCATGCGCATCACCGTCACCGGGACCAGCCGGATCAGCCTCCCTGCCGAGTGCGTCGCGGTCAACCTGACCCTCGGCTTCACCGGCCCGGACCGCGACTCTGTCGTCGCCGACACCGCCTCCGTCACGGACCGGACGAGGGCGCGCCTCGAGGCCGCGGCGTCCACCGGAACCGTCCGCGACATCAAGCTCACCAGTCTCCGCACCTGGACCTCCACCCCGCTCAACACCCGCGGGCAGCCGCAGCCGCCGCAGCACACCGCAGAGGTCCGCGGCTCGTTCCTGGTGCTGGAGCTCTCCGCCCTCGGGGAGCTGCTGGGGGAGCTCGCCGCGACACCTGGCGTCCAGGTGGGCTGGCTGGACTGGCGTCTCCGTGAGTCGACCCTGGCCGAGGTGCAGCCACGGGCCCTGGCAGATGCGTTCGACGACGCCCACCGTCGCGCCGAGTGGATCTCGACGGCGGCCCGCCGGGGCGGCGTCGAGGCCGTGGCCATCCAGGACCAGGGTGGCGGCATCGCGCCGGTCGCGTTCGCCCGGAAGGCCTCGCGGGAGATGATGATGGACTCGGCGCCGTCGATCGATCTGGACCCGCAGGACGTGGAGATCTCCGTCAGCCTCACGGTGGAGTTCACCGCCGCCTGACCAACCACGGATCACTCACCTCCTCTCCGCGAAACACCCGAGGGCGACTTGGCAGGCCTCCTCCTGGGAGGAAATCCGGGTCACAACCATCCCTGACGCGGGCAGGCGAAACCCGCGTCAGTCCCAGTGGTGCAACTCCTTCCAATCCGGCCCCCAAAGTGATTCGATGGATGGGCACGAGCGAACCGGTATCGGGGGACTGGATGAAGCTTCGAGGGCTATCGTCGGTGATCGCCGCAGCGATCTCGGCGGCCCTTGTGGGAGGAGCCGTCAGTTATGGGCAGGACCCGCTGACGGCGGTCGAGGCCGTGCCCGTTCCCCCGGTGATGCTCGTGGCGCCTGGCCCCATCGCCGCGCCCACCTCCACGTCGTCGCCGACGGGGCCCATGGGCTACCGCCTGGAGGGCTGGTCGTTCGACGAGGCGCCGGGCGAGTTCGATCCCTTCAGCGCGCCCACCCCGCAGATCGTCCCGCTCGACGGCCCCCGTCCCGCGGAGGCCCCTCCGCCCCCACCCCCCAAGAGCATCCCTGAGGAGAGCTCCCTCGGGTCGGTGGGGAAGGCCGGCAGCGACGACCTGCTCTCGATGCCCGTCAACGGGCGCCGCACGTCGGTGTTCGGCATGCGGTACCACCCGATCCTGCGCGTGTGGAAGCTGCACACCGGCCTCGACTTCGCCGCCTCCTGTGGCACCCCCGTCGGCGCCGCTGCCGCCGGGCGCGTCGTGTCCTCGGGCTGGGCCGGGGGCAACGGCGTGCAGGTCAAGATCGACCACGGGATGCTCGGCGGGTACCGCGTGGTCACCACCTACAACCACCTCTCCGCCATCGGTGTGCGGGTGGGCCAACAGGTCGACGCCCTCGACGGCGTGGGGCGCGTGGGCAACACCGGCTACTCCACCGGCTGCCACCTCCACTTCGAGGTGATCGTCAACGGCCGGTTCACCAATCCGGAGCCGTGGCTCAACGGCCAGGCGTCGCGGGTGGACCTGCGTGACATCGCCTTCCTGGACGTGAACGGCTCGCCCACTACCCCCAGCCTGATCCTGGGTGCCTCGCCCAGCGACGGCTCCTCCGCCGTGCCCAGCGAGAGCGTGTGGGACAGCCTCATCGCCAGCCTGGTCGGAAGTCCGAGTCCTTCACCCAGCGGGAGCCCGTCGGCGAGTGACAGCTCGTGGCTCCTCCCCTCCCCGAGCGACAGCCCCAGCCCCAGCCCCTCCAACCCGGCGTCGCCCAGCCCCTCGGATTCGCCCACCACCGCGAGCCCGGACCCCTCGGTCAGCGACACACCGTCCTCCGCTCCCTCCAGCACGGCGCCGGAGAGCTCGCCGCCACCGTCGACGACGGTGCCTGAGCCGACCACCCAGGCCCCGGCGCCGGATCCCACTACCCAGGCCCCCGCGCCGGATCCCACCACGCAGGCGCCCGCGCCCGATCCGACGACTGAGGCCCCACCGCCCCCGCCACCGGAGCCTGAGCCCGAGCCCGAGCCTCCTCCGCCACCACCGCCGGAGCCCGAGCCGGCGCCCACCTCCGACAGCGGGTCCGCCACGCCCTGAGGCCGTCGCGCATCGCTAGATGATCAGCAGCGCCCCCGCCGCGATCACCGAGGTGAGCAGGGTCAACACGTCGAAGGTGCGCTGAGGCACCCGGTGGATGAGCGCCACCCCGATGACGGTGCCGAGCAGCACCACGGGAATGCCCCAGGCCACCGTCGTCATCACCTGCGGCGTGAACAGGCCGAGCGACGCCGTGAGCGGGGTCTTGGCCACGTTGACGATGAAGTAGAACCAGGCCGAGGTGCCGAGGAAGCGCATCTTCTCCACCTTCGCCAGCTGCAGATAGACCGCCATCACCGGTCCCGCGGCGTTGGCCGCCATGGTGGTGAACCCCGCCGCGACACCAGCGCCCACCGTCAGGGCACGGTGCGGCGGACCCATGTCGACGGTGGGGTCAGGCGCCCGCCGTCGCGCCAGGGTGGACAGCACGAGCTGGATGAGCACCGACGCCAGGAGGATGGCGCCGATGGAGCGGCGCAGCACCAGGTCGTCGACGAACTGGATGAAGAGAGCGCCCAGCAGGATGCCGGGGACCACGGAGGGCAGCAGCGCCTTCAGCAGCGACCAGTCGGCTGAGCGGCGGTAGCGCAGGACGCCGATGATGTCGCCGGTGATGAGGAGCAGCAGCGCGGCCGCCGTCGACTCCTTGGTGGGCAGCGCCAGCGCGAGCAGGGCGACGGCCAGGGAGCCGAGGCCGCCGAAGCTGGTCTTCGCGATGCCGATGATCAGCGCGGCAGCGGCCGCCGCGATCCACGTCCACTCCACGGGGCGCCTCCCTCTGTCGCGGGCAGGCTACTCGATCGCCCCGCTGTCGCCCCAACCGCGCAGCGTTGTTGCCACGGCCACGGACCACCCCGCCATGCCGCGACAGCCAGGTGAGCCGGACGCGGCCGCCGAGTGCAGGGACTGCCACTTGAGCCCGCGCCGCGCCACCAGCCGATGATTCGTCGATTTGAGCGTTTCAAGCCCGTCGACCCCGGAATTCGGCCCAACGCCTCGCCGCCGATCTGGCGCGCTGCGGGCTCCGGAGGGATAGGGGACCATGCATCTGCCCCCAGTATCGGCGCCAATGGGTCGCTGGGCCCGTCCCAGGCCGGTTTCACCCCTCCACGATGTCCGGTTTTGTGCGCGAACGCGGTAGAATTGGCACGATCAACGGCGCCGGCCAGCCCGGCGCCCGTTTGTGTGGACAGGAGCTTTTGTGACGGACGACGTGCAGGTGGACGAGGACTACGCCCCGAGTGAGCGCATGGAGGGCCTGCAGGACTCAGCAGACAACACGGTCACCGGCAGCTACGACGCGGACCAGATCTCCGTCCTCGAGGGCCTCGAGGCCGTCCGGAAGCGCCCCGGCATGTACATCGGCTCCACCGGCGAGCGCGGCCTCCACCACCTGGTCTACGAGATCGTGGACAACTCCGTCGACGAGGCCCTGGCCGGCTACTGCGATTCCATCGAGGTGGAGCTCCTCGACGGCGGGGGCGTGCGGGTCAAGGACAACGGCCGCGGCATCCCGGTCAAGGAACACCCCATCGAGAATATCCCCACCGTCACGCTGGTGCTGACGGTGCTGCACGCCGGCGGAAAGTTCGGCGACGGCGGCTACAAGGTCTCCGGCGGCCTGCACGGCGTCGGCTCCTCGGTGGTCAACGCGCTGTCGGACAAGCTCATCGTCGACGTCTCGCGTGACGGCTACCGCTGGCAGCAGACGTTCCACCTCGGCACCCCCGTGACCGAGCTCCAGCAGATGGAGGAGACGGACCAGACCGGCACCACCATCACGTTCTACCCGTCGAACGAGATCTTCGAGACCACGCACTACAACTACGACACCCTCGCCACCCGCTTCCGCGAGATGGCGTTCCTCAACAAGGGCCTGCGGATCTCGCTGATCGACCTCCGCGAAGACCGCCAGGTGGCCACCGGCGACGAGGGGGAGACCGACACCCCCTACGACGAGTTCCAGTACATGGACGGCCTCATCGACTACGTCAAGTACCTCTCCTCCGGCAAGGACGCCATCCACCCCACCGTCATCGCCGTCGAGGCACACGCGCCCGAACAGGGCATGGGGGTGGAGATCGCGATGCAGTGGAACACGTCGTACACCAACAGCGTCTACACCTTCGCCAACACCATCAACACTCATGAGGGCGGCACCCACGAAGAGGGCTTCCGGGCGGCGCTCACCAACACCGTCAACCGATGGGGCGAGTCCTGGGGTCTGATCAAGAAGCGCGAGGACCGCGTCTCCGGCGACGACATCCGCGAGGGCCTCACCGCCATCGTCTCCATCAAGGTGTCCGAGCCGCAGTTCGAGGGCCAGACGAAGACCAAGCTCGGCAACACCGAGGCCAAGTCCTTCGTGCAGCGGGTCCTCAACGACCGCCTGGGGGACTGGTTCGAGCGCAACCCTGCCGAGGGCAAGGACATCGTCCGCAAGTCGCAGTCCGCGGCCGCCGCGCGGATCGCCGCCCGCAAGGCCCGCGACATGGCCCGCTCCCGCAAGGGCCTCCTCGGCGGCTCCGGACTCCCCGGCAAGCTGGTGGACTGCCAGTCCACGGACCCCAGCGAATGCGAGCTGTTCATCGTCGAGGGCGACTCCGCAGGCGGCTCCGCCCGCTCCGCCCGCGATCCCCGCACGCAGGCTATCCTCCCCATCCGCGGCAAGATCCTCAACGTCGAGAAGGCGCGCATCGACCGCATCCTCGCCAACAAGGAGGTCGAGGCGATCATCAACGCCCTCGGCGCCGGCATGCAGGAGGACTTCGACCTGGACAAGCTGCGCTACCACAAGCTGGTCCTCATGGCCGACGCGGACGTCGACGGCGCCCACATCCGCACCCTGCTGCTCACGCTGCTGTTCCGGTTCATGCGGCCGCTGATCGAGGCCGGCCACGTGTACCTCGCCCAGCCGCCGCTGTTCAGGCTCCGCTGGAGCAACGCGGCCCACGAACTCGCCTACGGCGACGCGGAGCGCGACGCCCTGCGTGACAAGGGGCTGGCCGAGGGCAAGAAGCTGCCGCAGGTCAACCCCATCCAGCGCTACAAGGGACTCGGCGAGATGAACGCCGACGACCTGTGGGACACCACGATGGACCCGGACAACCGGATCCTGCTCCAGGTCACCATCGACGACGCCGCCATGGCGGACCAGATGTTCTCCATCCTCATGGGCGAAGACGTGGAGCAGCGCCGCACGTTCATCCAGCGCAACGCGCGCGATGTGCGGTTCCTTGACATCTAACACTGGGGGGCTTCGCCCCCCACAACTACACACCGGGGGGGAGAAAACCCAAACCCCCCACGTGTTGGGCGCTTCTTTAGGATTTAGCGTTGTGTGTTTTGTCCCCCCAGGCCCCCCACTGGGGGCTACGCCCCCAGACCCCCCACTGGGGGCTACGCCCCCAGACCCCCCACTGGGGGCGATGCCCCCAGGCCCCCGCGGAGCTCGCTTCGCTCGCACAACTTCATAGGCCAGGAGACAGGCTCCTTCGGAGCGTCTCCTGGGCTCGCTTCGCGAGCGGGACAGCCTCTCCACGTTTGGGGGTTGGTTCTGGTCGCACAACTGAATGGCTAGCAATCAGACCCCTTCGGGCGTTTGCTGGGCGCTTCGCGAGCGGGACAGCCTCTCCAGGTTTCGGGGGTTGTTTTGGTCGCACAACTGAATGGCCAGGAATCAGGCTCCTTTCGGGGCGCCTGAGCCCGATCACGATTCCACCCGGAAGGTTCACTACGCATGGCTGACGACGGCACCCTGATCCCGCCCTCGCTGGGCCGGGTCGACCCCATCGACCTGCAGGTGGAGATCCAGCGCTCCTACCTCGACTACGCGATGAGCGTCATCGTCGGGCGCGCCCTGCCGGACGTGCGCGACGGGCTCAAGCCGGTCCACCGTCGCGTCCTCTACGCCATGTGGGACGGCGGGTACCGCCCGGACCGCGGATGGAACAAGTGCTCCCGCGTCGTCGGTGAGGTCATGGGCCTCTACCACCCCCACGGCGACACCGCCATCTACGACACCCTCGTGCGTCTCGCGCAGCCGTGGGCCATGCGGCACCCGCTGGTGACCGGCCAGGGCAACTTCGGCAGCCAGGGCAACGACAAGGCCGCCGCCATGAGGTACACCGAGTGCAAGATGGCGCCGCTCGCCGTCGAGATGGTGCGCGAGATCGAGCAGAACACCGTCGACTTCAAGCCCAACTACGACAACCGCGAGGAGGAGCCCGTCGTCCTCCCGGCGCGCTTCCCGAACCTGCTCGTCAACGGCTCCACCGGCATCGCCGTCGGCATGGCCACCAACATCCCCACGCACAACCTGCGCGAGGTCAACGACGCCGTCCAGTGGGCGCTGGCCCACCCCGAGGCCACCCGCGAGGAACTCCTCGACGCGGCCATGCACCGCATCCAGGGCCCCGACTTCCCCGGCGGCGGCCTCATCGTCGGCCGCTCCGGCATCGAGGAGGCGTACCGCACCGGGCGCGGCTCGGTCACCATGCGCGCCGTCATCGACATGGAGGAGGACCCGAAGGGCCGCCAGCTCCTCGTCGTCACCGAGCTGCCCTACATGTGCAATCCGGACGCGCTCGCGCAGCGCATCGCGGACCTGGTCAACGCGGGCAAGCTCACCGGCATCGCCGACGTCCGCGACGACACCTCCGCCCGCACCGGGCAGCGCTTGGTCATCGTGCTCAAGCGCGACGCCCAGCCGCGCGTGGTGATGAACAACCTGTACAAGCACACCGCCCTGCAGGACACGTTCGGCTGCAACATGCTCGCCATCGTCGACGAGGTGCCCCGCACCCTGAGGCTGGACCAGTTCATCTCCCTGTGGATCAAGCACCAGCTCGAGGTCATCCGCCGCCGCACCCAGTTCCAGCTCGACGACGCCGAGAAGCAGGCCCACATCTACCGCGGGCTGGTGAAGGCGCTCGACGCGCTCGACGAGGTGATCGCGCTCATCCGGCGCTCGCCGTCGACCGACGAGGCCCGCGAGGGTCTGATGGACCTGCTCGACATCGACCAGGTGCAGGCCACCGCGATCCTCGACATGCAGCTGCGGCGCCTCGCGGCCCTCGAGCGGCAGAAGATCATCGACCACCTGCTGACGCTCGAGGCGAAGATCCAGGACCTCAAGGACATCCTGGCCAGCGAGGAGCGGCAGCGCAGCATCATCGCCACCGAGCTGCAGGAGATCGTCGACAAGTACGGCGACGACCGGCGGACCCGGATCGTCGCGGCCGACGGGGACTTCTCGGACGAGGACTTCATCCCCGACGAGGACGTGGTGGTCACCATCACGCACGGCGGCTACGCCAAGCGCACCCGCGCGGACCAGTACCGGGTGCAGAAGCGCGGCGGCAAGGGCGTGCGCGGCGCCACGCTGCGCGCCGACGACGAGGTGCAGCACCTCTTCATGACCACCAACCACCAGTGGCTGCTGTTCTTCACCAACTTCGGGCGGGTCTACCGCGCCAAGGCGTGGCAGCTGCCGGAGGCCGGCCGCGACGCCAAGGGCGGCCACGTCGCCGGGCTGCTGAGCTTCCTGCCGGACGAGCGGATCGCGCAGGTGCTCGCCATCCGCAGCTACGAGGACGCCGAGTACCTGCTCCTGGCCACCAAGCACGGCCTGGTGAAGAAGACCGAGCTCAAGGCGTACGACTCGCCGCGGCAGGCGGGCGTCATCGCGGTCAACTTCCGCGAGGAGTCCGACGAGTTGATCGGCGCCTCGCTGGTGAGCTCCGACGACGACGTGCTCCTCATCTCCCGCAAGGGGCAGGCCATCCGGTTCAAGGCCGACGACTCGCAGCTGCGCCCCATGGGCCGCGCCACCTCCGGCGTGACGGGCATGAAGTTCCGCCGCGGCGACGAGTTGCTGTCCATGGCCGTGCTCCGGGCTGACGAGGACCTGGAGGGCCAGTTCGTGTTCACGGTCACCGACGGCGGGTTCGCCAAGCGCACCGCCGTCGAGGACTACCGCGTCCAGGGTCGCGGCGGGCTGGGCATCAAGGCCATGCGCCTCAACGAGGACCGCGGCTCCCTGGTGGGCGGGCTCATCGTCGGCGAGGCCGACGAGGTGCTGGCCATCAAGGTCTCCGGCCAGGTCACCCGCTCCGCCGTCGCGGACGTGCCCGTCAAGGGGCGCGACACCATGGGCGTGAAGTTCGTGGGCGTCAAGGGCGACGACTCGGTGGGCGCCATCGCGCTCTACCCGGAGTCAGAGGCCGGCGAGGCCGAGGATCCCAGCGGCGAGGACGAGGCGACAGGTCACTCAGAGGGTACGGTAGAGGACAGCGACGCCACCCTGGCGGAGCAGGAGCCGAACAGCGAGGAGGGCGCAGATGAGTGACAACTCGCCGCGCTGGCCATCAGCCTCCGGGGCCCCCGGCCTCGACTTCTCCCCCCAGCGGAAGCCGGACGACGGTGCCGCGCACGCTTCTGCGAACGGCAGCGCGTCGGAGTGGAGCCCCACGCCCAGCGGCGACGCCTCGCCGTCGGACTGGGACGCCAGGGGCTCGTCGGCCCCGGTGCTCCCCTCCGGCCCCTCGTTCGAGTCACGTCCTGCCGCCCCAGCCGGCCAGCCGGCGGTGAGCGACGACGACGCAAAGGATCAGACCCGCACCATCCCCGCCGTCGCGGGGCGGGCGTCCAGGGTGGCGCAGGAGTGGGCCACCAAGGCGAAGGTCGCGGTGGCGGGAGCCGTCGCGCGCCCCGCAGCCGCACCGGGCGAGGACCCCGCGGTCGCTGCGTCCGGTGAGGCCGCTTCACCCGTGGTGCCCGGCGTGGTGACCACGCCGTCGCGCGCCGCCACGTTCGTGCCCGTGGAGGGCGGGGCGTCCGAGGTGGCCCGCCCGGCCAGGACGGGTCGTCGCACCCGCAAGGCGCGGCTGAGGCTGTCGCGGATCGACCCGTGGTCGGTGATGAAGACCACCTTCCTGTTCTCCATCGCGTTCGGCGTGATGATGGTGGTCGCGGCCTTCGTGCTGTGGTCCGTGCTCGCCGGGTCCGGCGCGCTGGAGTCCGCCAACACCTTCATCAACACCCTCATCGGCGACCAGGACACGGCGTTCAACATCGGAGACTTCCTCAGCGCCTCCCGTGTGCTGGGCTTCGCGACGGTGGTCGCGGCGGTGGACGTGGTGATCATCACGGCGGTGGCCACGCTGTTCGCGTTCCTCTACAACCTGGCCGCGACGGTGATGGGTGGCCTCGAGATCACCCTCGCCGAGGACTGATCCGTCGATGTGGGAGGCCGGTTTGCCGTCCCGTGAAGCGGTGCGCTAGAGTTACGCGTCGGTGAACGGGCCTATAGCTCAGACGGTTAGAGCGCTGCCCTGATAAGGCAGAGGTCACTGGTTCAAGTCCAGTTAGGCCCACCGATAGAACCCCTAGGTGACTAGGGGTTTTGTTTTTCCTCTCGACAGTGAGTCGGAGTTGGGTCGGTGTGGAGCACCTGGTTGGCGCGCCAAGGGACGCCAGGCTATTCGGCGGATCTGGTGCCGACTACGCCACCGGATCCGCCGCTTTGCGTCGTCTCCTCCCCGGCCGGGTCAGTCCTCGCGCTAGACGCCCTCCTGGGCCTGGATCCGTCCGTCGTCTATGGCCGCGCGGAGCGCGGCGTGGTCCTTGTCGTTCTGGTCGGCGTAGGCGACGGCGAACTCGGCGACGGCGTGGTCGAACGTCTCGCGCTTTCCCAGGTAGGACGCGATGGCCACCCGCTCGCCCGACCGGGCATGGGCGCGGGCGAGGGTCCACCCGCAGATTCGGGCGTAGACGCGTGATCCACTGGGGCGGGCGCCCTCCACCTCGGCGGAGGCCTTCCAGTCGCGGAGCTGCCGGACGTAGTAGTCACGATCGACCCCGTCGAGACCGTTGGTGCGCTGCCAACCGAGGAAGATGTCGCTGGCCGCCTGGAGGAGGCGTTGACCGGCGACCACCCGCTCGCCGTGGTTGGTGTACTCGCTGACTCCCAGGAACTGCTCGAGCACCGACGACTGCGCCTCCTTGGCCTGGAGGACGAGCGGGTCACCCGCGCCCGCCCCCTCGAGGAGGAGGATCCACGCCCTGGTCCCGACGCTACCGACGCCCACCACCTTGCGGGCCATATGCACGAAACGGTACTGGTCGAACAGGTGCTGCCGGTCGGAGGACAGGCTGCGCCGATACGCCGCGAGCAACTCGCCCATCTGCGCGAGCAGGGCCTCCGCGACCTCTGCGGGGAGCAGGTCCTCCAGCGTCATGATCAGAGGGGGCACGGAGATGATCCTGGGCTGCCCGTCCACGATGTCCGTGAACTTGCTGAACGCTTGCACGCTGTCCCGAGTGGGCGCCTTCTCCAGCAGCGTCTGGGTCTTCCGCAGCCGCTGCGGGCTGGTGTTGCCGCGTAGCTCGGCCAGCAGGTGCTTCGCGTCGAGCCGCGAATACCAGACCGCCTGGGTGGGCATCGCCGCGAACTCGATCATCGCCTCCCGGTAGCCACGCACCGCGCTCAGCACGATCGACCTCGCATCGCGGTCGCTGAACGACTGGCTCCGGGCGGCGATCTCCAGGCTGGCGGCCAGTCGCTTCACGTCCCACTCGAACGGCCCCGGCAACGTCTCGTCGAAGTCGTTCAGGTCGAAGACCAGGTTGCGCTCGGGCGAGGCGTAGAACCCGAAGTTGCTGACATGCGCGTCCCCGCAGAGCTGCACCCGGAGGCCGGAGTTGGTCGTCGAGGCCAGGTCTGCCGCCATCAGCAGCGCGCCGCCGCGGTAGAAGGCGAACGGCGAGGACACCATGCGCCCGTACCTGATCGGCAGGAGCTCGGGCACGCGGTCGGCCCCCTGACGCTCGAGAAGCTCCAGCGGATCCGGCCGCAGCGACGTGGGGCTGAAGACCGCATGATCCTCGAGGGGAACCTCCTCCCTCGCCTCCCGCCCCCTCGCCCGACTCGCCGTGAACGTCGCGGACTTCGCCGTGGAGCCCTTCCGCCGCGCGGGGGTCAACGCCTCGACACTGCTCATTCGACCCTTTGCCACATCACCCTCGATTCAGGTGGCTCCCTCAGCCGGGCGAATCACCGCGACACCCCCCAGTGCAGGATCGGCTGCGCGAGATGTCCGTGAGTTCGTGTGTGCCGCCACCGTTGGCCGACGGCTCATCCTGGCGGAGGCCGATCCGGCGGTCATCACCCCCACGGGGGGATTCCGGCCCCGGGTGGGGCTGGGTTCATGGCTGGGCTCAGGGGGACGGCACCCTCGCGAGCAGACGCCGGTAGACGGCGGTGCGGTCGAACTGCAGGGCGTGCGCGAGGGCGCGCCCTGCCAGCTCGCGGCGTTCGTCGTCGGTCATCTCCACCACCGCCCGGTCCAGCGCGGCGGCGATGCCGTCGGGATCCTCGACGGCGACGAGGAGCGCGGTGTCGCCGACGGCCTCGCCGATTCCCCCCGTCGTCGTCGTGATGACCGGTCCACCGCCGGCGAGCATGCTCTCCGCCAGCGCGATCCCGAACGTCTCGACGAACTCCGGGATGGGCTTGCTGGGCAGCACGAACGCCGCGCTCCCCGCCATGAGGTGGGGCTTCTCGTCGTCGCTGACGTCGTCGAGGAACGTGATGCGGTCGGCGACGGGTGACCCGGCGGCCAGCTCCCGGAGCCCGGCCGCCTCGGGTCCGTTGCCGGCGACGACGAGCCGGACGCGTTCGCTCGCCGCGCTGCGCCCGAAGCCCTCGATGAGATCGTCGACGCCCTTGGCCAGGCTGAGCCGCGAGAGGAAGAGGACGTAGCCCCGGCGCGACAGGCCGCGCGCCGCGAGGGCGGCGTCGGTGACCTCCGGGTCCAGGTCGGTGAACTGGGCGGCGTTGATGGCCGGGTAGGAGATCTGGACCCTGCGACGACACTGCTCGGCGAAGTCGGTGCCGTGGTCGGCGTCCAGCAGGGCAGCCTCGGCGACGATCAGGTCGCGCGTGTACTCCGAGACCGCCACGCACAGGTCGTTGGCGAGGTAGGTGGTGAGCAGGTGGGCGGCCGCGCCGTAGCGCCCAGACTCGATGCAGTTGCAGACCACGTTGGTGATGTCGGACCCGACGGCCTCGGCGATCGTGACCACCCGCACCGGGAGCCCCGAGCGGTGCGCCGCGCGCAGGGCATCGTCGACCGCCACCGCGTGGGGGGTGAGGTACAGGGACATGCAGACGGTGGGGACGCCGTCGGTGAACAGCTCGAAGAGCCGGCCGGTCAGCCCGGCGAGGTAGCGGCCGTCGAGGATCTTGTAGTTGCCGACGGGCTCGGGGCGCTCGACCGTGATCCCGTCGCGATAAGGGGTGATGGAGTCGAGCGGCTTGAGCGGCAGCTCGGACTCGATCAGCCGCTCCAGCGGCCACGTGACGATGCGGACGTCGTCGAATCCCTGATCCAGGGCGGCCTCCGCCAGGTTGCGCGCCTCACCGGAGTGGCCGCAGATCACTGGGTCGGCGCGCACGACGAGGACGAGCCTGCGTGTGGGACGGGTCACGGGTTCCTCCTGGCGATCCACCGGGTGCGAGACGCACGGTACGCGACGTTGCCGCGCCCCGGCGACTCGGGCGCCCGTCCTCTCAGGAGGGATGGCCGGGCGGCGCCGGGAGCGCGACGCGGCCGACCGCGCGAGGGTCGCGGCAGGCGCGGGATCCCGGCCGGTCGGGACGGTTGTCCCGTGACGCCCGGGACAACCGCGGCCAAGACTGGAGGTCAACGCACCGTCGGAAGGAGCAGCAGATGTCCAGCACCCCCTCACCCGGCACGGGTCAGGACCGGCCCGGCGAGCCGAGGGTCGCCGTCGTGTTCGTCGCGCCGGAGCCCGACCAGGGCGACGCGGCCCGGCTGGTGGCGCTCGGCGTGGTGATGCTCGCCTCCGGGGCCTTCCTCATCGTGATGTTCGTCTCTCTGGCGCGGGGCGGAAGCGCTGCGCCCTGGGGGCCGATCAACGACCTCCTCAGCGCGGCGGGCAACGTGCTCCTGGCCATCCTGGTGCCGCGGCTCAGCGGTCGGGCCGCCCGGACGGCGCGGGAGCGGGGCTTCGTCCAGCTGATCACCGGCACGTGCCTGGTGGCGGCCGCCTCCGGGGTGCTCCTGGTCGCCCAGGTGCTGCCGTTCGAGCCGTCGACGGCGATCTCGATGGCGGCCATCACGCTCCAGGCGGCCTGGATGGCCTGGCTGAACACCGCGTACTCACGCGATCCCCGGATTCCCAGATCCGTCTGGAGGACGGGCGGGGCCGTGGGCTACGGGTTGGCCGCGGGGCTCACGCTGACCGGTGCCTCCTTCCTGTTCCCCTGGGGCTCGACGGCGGCGAAGGCGCTGCTGTACCCGGGAGTCGCGATCGGGGGCGCGCTCTGGCTCGCCTGGCCCCTCTGGTTCGTCCTCCTCGGCCGCCACCTGCGGCCCGCCGCCCCGTCGACACCTCCACCCATGACCAGCCGGACGCAGCAGGCGTCCGCGTAACGGAAGGACACTGAACATGGTCACCGTCTACCGCATTCTTGCGGGCACAGTCGCCGCCCTCGTGGGCGTGCAGGCCGCCTCCCACGCCTGGGCCTCCGCGGGCCTCGGCGCCTACATCATGGGCGGCGCCGTCGTGGACAAGTCGATGATGGAGGACACTGGCGGGCCTCTCCCGTTCCCGGAGGTCCTGGGCATCCTCATCCACGGCCTGAACGGCGGCATCGTCATCCCCGCGGTCGCGCTGGCGCTGATGGTGGTGTCGTTCTTCACAAGGGTCCCGCGCGCAATCGTCCGGGCCGCGATCGTGCTCGGGCTCGTCGCGCTGCAGATGACCCTCGGGTACGCCGCGCACGGCCTGGCGGTCCTGGCGATCTTCCACGGCCTCAACGCGCTCGTGCTGCTCCTGGCGGCCGTGTCCGCCATGCGCCATGCGCGGACGCCGCTCGCGGCGGCCGGCGTCGCGGCACCGGAGACCGCCAGGGGATCGGTGGCGGTGTGACGTGAGCGGCACCAGGGCGTCGGTGTCGCGGCGGGTTGTCGGCGCCGGGGTCCTGGTGCTGGCCCTCGGGTCCTCCGCCTGGGCGTTGGCGGCCAGCCTGCTCCCGGACACGTACTCCATGACCTCGATGGGCTACCCGGACTACGGCGGCGGCCCGCGGCCGGAGGGGGCGGGCCAGCACCATCACGGCCAGGACGGGGTGGACATCGCCACCCTCGTGCCGGACCCCGACCGCGCGCCGGACGTCCTGGTGGACCTGGTGGCGAGGGCCGAACGGGTGACGCTGGCCGGGGTCCCCCCGTTCGACGGCTTCACCCTGAACTCGACTACGCCGGGGCCCACCATCCGCGCCCGGGCCGGGGAACTGGTCGAGGTTCAGGTCACCAACCAGAACGTGGCGGACGGGATGACGCTCCACTGGCACGGCGTCGACCTGCCCAACGCGATGGACGGCGTCGCGGGCGTGACGCAGGACGCGATCGCGCCCGGGGAGCGGTACGTCTACCGCTTCGTCGCAGAGGAGGGCACCTACTGGTACCACTCGCACCAGGTGTCCCATCCGCAGGTCAGCGGCGGGCTGCTGGGCGCGCTGGTGGTGGACCCCGCGGCGCCGGGTCCGCGGGTGCAGGACGTCACCGCGTTGGTGCACGCCTACGCCGGGACCCGCACGGTCAACGGGGCGGCAGGCGGCTTCGCGCACCCGGCACGCCCGGGGGACACCGCCCGGGTGCGGGTGATCAACACCGACGCGGGCCCGATGCCGGTATGGGTGTCCGGGGCCGCCTACCGGGTGGTCGCGGTCGACGGCCGCACGGTGCACCGTCCCGATCCAGTGGAGGGGAAGGCCCTGGTGGTCACCGCGGGCGGGCGCGCGGACCTGGAGGTCGTGGTGCCGACCGGCGGAGCCCGGGTGGAGTTCGCGGGGGCGTCAGTGTCGCTGGGCGGCACCGGGGCGCCGCACTCGCCCGCCCCCCGGGCGCTGGTGGACCTCCTCGGCTACGGCGCCCCGGACCCGACCGTCGGGAGCATGGGGCAGCCGGACCGCACCTTCGAGTACCGCATCGGGCGGGGGATCGGGCTCCTCGACGGCCGGCCGGGCTCGTGGTGGACGATCAACGGCGGCCTGTACCCCGACGTGCCGATGTTCATGGTGCGCACCGGGGAGCGCGTCCGGTTCCTGGTGTCGAACGAGAGCGGCGAGGTGCACCCGATGCACCTGCACGGCCACCACCTCCTGGTGGTCGCCCGCGACGGCGTACTGGCCACGGGATCGCCGTGGCTCGTCGACTCGCTGAACGTCGAGCCGGGCGAGACCTATGAGCTGGAGATGGTCGCCGACAACCCGGGCATCTGGATGGACCACTGCCACAACCTCCCGCACGCGCGGGAGGGGCTGATGACCCACCTCGCCTACGAGGCTACCGGAGCCCCTACGTTGTGGGCGGCGAGCACGGGAACCACCCGGAGTAGGCGGTCAGCCAAGCCCGGCCCGCCGGGCCTTCTCGATCGCTGAGGCGCGGTCGGCCACCTGCAGCTTGACCAGGATGAGCGAGACCAGGTTCCTGACGGTCTTGTCCGCGATCCCGAGGTGCCGTGCCATGCGGGGGTTGTCCCAGCCCTTGGCGATGAGCGCCAGGGCCTCCCGCTCCCTCGTCGTCAGCTCGACGAACGGCGCCCGCCCGCCGCCGCCCGCCACCATCGCGGAGAGCCGCGACGCCAGGGCCGCCGAGAAGATGATGTCGCCCTGCGCGACCGACCGGATCGCGGCCAGCGTCGCGTCGGGGGTGGCCGACTTCACCACGTACCCGCGCGCCCCGGCCGCCACGGCATCCGCGACGCTCGCGTCGTCGAGCATGCTCAGGATGAGGACCCGCACGTCGGGCGCGGCCGCGACGATCTGCCTCGTCGCCTCGATCCCGTCGAGTCCGGGCATGGTGACGTCCATCACCACGACGTCGGGCGAGAGCTCGGACGCGAGCCTGACCGCCTCGATGCCGTCGGCCGCCTGGCCGACGACCGACAGGTCGTCCGTGGTGCCGAGGAGGCCCACGAGGCCCTCGCGGTAGAGCGGGTGGTCGTCGACGACGAGGACGCGGAAGGCGGTGGGGCTCATGGTTCCTCCATCGGTAGCACGGCGCGCAGCACGGTGCCGCCGGAGGGCCGGGCCTCGATGGTGCAGGTCCCGCCCAGCTCGGCCGCCCGCTCCCGCATCGCGGTGATCCCCACCCCCGCGTGGAGGTCTGCGGGTGGGCCGACACCGTCGTCGGCCACCTCGATCTCCAGCGCCGCGTCGACGCGGCGGAGCGTCACCCAGCACGACTGCGCCTGGGCGTGCCGGGACGCGTTGGCCAGGGCGGAGGACACGATGCGGTAGGTCGCCACCTCGACGGCGGGCGGAAGCGGGGCGCCGGGCGATCCGAGGCCGCCGGGGTCGAGGTGCACGGCCATCGGCGCCAGGCTGACGGCCAGCTCCTCGAGCGCCGAGGCCAGGCCCAGGTCGTCGAGTACGGGCGGACGGAGGTCGTAGGCGAGGTGCCGCACCGCGTCCGCGGCACGGCCCGCATCCTGCTCGATCCGGTCCAGGATCCCCGCCACCTCCGCGCTCGCCCCGCGCGACGCCATCAGCCGGCGGACGGTCTCGGCGCGCAGGGGGATGGACGCGATGGTGGGGCCCACGTCGTCGTGCAGGGTCCGGCGGAGCATCCGCCGCTCGTCCTCGCGGGCCAGAATCAGGCGCTGCCGGGAGGCGCGGACCTCCCGGTCGAGTCCCTCCTCGTGGAGCGCCGAGGCAACCTGGTTGCCGAGGTCCTGGAGCAGCCGGCGCTCGGCCGGGGCGAAGCCGCCACCACGGCCGCGGGTGGCCACGACGAGGCTGCCCAGCGTGACGTCGGCGTGCACCAGGGGGGTGACGCGAAGCCGGGCCTCGTCGTCCGGCCGGATGCCGGCCTCGGCGAGCGGGCCCTGCTCCGTCGTCACCGACACGTAGGGCACGCGCAGCGCCCGGCGGAGGTCGGCGGCCACCTCGCGCCACGACACCTCGCGCGCCCCGAGCAGGCCCGCCAGCCGGGCCAGCGCCACGTAGGGATCGTCGCGGTCGCCGTAGAGGCCCCGGCTGACCAATCGCTCCAACCACACCCGGACGGGATTGACCAGGATCGCCACGGCCACCGCGCCCGCCACCGCGACACCGGTGGGTTGGCCGGCCACCAGGGTGGTCAGCACCGCCACCGTGAGGAGGTACACGCTCACCGCGACCACAGTGAGCGCGGCGTAGACCAGCGTCCGCCCGAGGACGACGTCGAGGTCGAACAGGCGGTAGCGCAGCATCGCGATGCTCATCCCCGCCACGTAGAACAGGCCGGGCAGGCCGATCAGCTCGTCGGGCAGCAGCGACGCCCCGATGAGGAGCGACGGCACCATCCAGAACGCCAGCGCCAGGAGCCCCGCGACGATCCCGGAGCCGCCCAGCCACGCCAGCTGTTGCCGGTGGACGGGGTCCACGCCCAGGCGGCGGGCGCGCGACAGCCGCAGGACCAGCACCCCCAGCGAGCCGCACAGCCCGGCGAGGGTGAAGGCGGTCTGAAGGGGAACCGCCCGCGCCATCCAGGCGGGGAAGGCCGCACCAGCGCCCACGACGATCGCCAGCGCCGCCCACAGCAGCGGCGGCACCCAGGTGATCAGGACCCTGGCCCGGAGCCCGCGCAGCCAGGGCGTCAGGGGGGTGGGGAACTGGAGCGCCCACGCGAGCATCGAGCTCCACGCCAGCGTGTAGAAGAAGCCGACGTTCGCGACGAACAGCCAGCGCAGGTTCCCCTCGAAGGCCCACGACGGCGGCAGCCCCGCCACCGTGACGACGGTGCTGCCGAAGAGGGCCGCCCCGAAGACCAGGTTGGAGCCGGCCGCCGGGTCCTGCTGCCGCCGGCTGAGCGCGAAGCCGGCGAGCGCGAAGAGCGCGGTGACGAACAGCAGCGTGCCGCCCGCCCGCCAGCCCTGGAGCGCCAGCGGACCCGCTTGGGCCACGAGGTCCAGAGGCACCACCGTCGACCCGGGCTGCACCGTCAGGTCGGCACGCCCGTCGACCACCTGCGCACCGGTGACCAGGCTGCCGGCGGGCAGGGGGCAGTCGGGGTGCACCTGGGGGAGCACGCCGTCGGCGCTGAACGCGGCCGCCTGCGGGGTGAGCCACGCGCACTCGGCGGGGATCACGAGCCGGAACCCCACGAACACGACGGCCGTCAGGCATGCGAGGAGCGCGCCCACGAGGGCGTCCCACTGCGGACCTCGGGCTGGCGGCGACACCGGAGTCTCCTCCCGTTCAGGTCATCGTCCCAGAACACCCATCCGGTGACCAGAGGCCGGGCACCACGGCCCCCCGGGGGTGGGGCACCGCCGCGACCCTTGGGGTCCCTGCCCATCTGTGCAGGCGTGCCTCGCCGACGCGCACCAACGCGACCCGCCCGAGGTACTACGCGATGTAGTGACCTACCCTGAGGGTCACCGCAGGCTGCAGCACCGAAGCTCGACCCGTCCCTTCGAGGAGTCACCGTGGACCAAACCGCCCGCTACACCGATCTCAGCCTCCGCGAGGACGACCTCATCGCCGGAGGACAGCACATCCTGTGCGCCTACACCATGAAGCCGAAGTCCGGCTCCTACCTGGAGGCCGCGGCCCACTTCGCCGCCGAGTCCTCGACGGGCACGAACGTGGAGGTGTCCACCACCGACGACTTCACCAAGGGGGTCGACGCGATCGTCTACCACGTCGACGAGGCCAACGAGGAGATGCGGATCGCCTACCCGCTGGACCTCTTCGACCGCAACATCACCGACGGCCGGATGATGATGGTCTCGTTCCTCACCCTGACCATCGGCAACAACCAGGGCATGGGTGACATCGCCTACGCCAAGATGTACGACTTCTACGTGCCGCGGGCCGCGATCAACCTGTTCGACGGCCCCGCCATGGGGATCGCGGACCTCTGGCGGATCCTCGGCCGGCCCGTGACCGACGGCGGCTACATCGCCGGAACCATCATCAAGCCGAAGCTGGGCCTCCGCCCCGAGCCCTTCGCGCGGGCCGCCTACGAGTTCTGGCTGGGCGGGGACTTCATCAAGAACGACGAGCCGCAGGGCAACCAGGTGTTCTCGCCCATGCGCACCACCATCCCGCTGGTCTACGACGCGATGAAGCGGGCGATGGACGCCACCGGCGAGGCGAAGCTGTTCAGCGCCAACATCACGGCCGACGACCACGCCGAGATGATCGCCCGCGGCGAGTTCATCCTGGAGGCCTTCGGGCCGGACGCGGACAAGGTGGCGTTCCTCGTCGACGGCTACGTCGGCGGCCCCGGCGCCGTGACGACGGCCCGCCGGTACTTCTCCAGGCAGTACCTCCACTACCACCGCGCCGGCCACGGCGCGATCACCTCGCCCAGCTCGAAGCGCGGCTACACCGCCTACGTGCTGGCCAAGATGGCGAGGCTGCAGGGCGCCTCGGGCATCCACGTCGGCACCATGGGGTACGGGAAGATGGAGGGCGCCCGCGACGATCGCGCCATCGCCTACATCTGCGAACGCGACGAGTACCAGGGCCCCGTCTACCACCAGGAGTGGTTCGGGATGCGCCCCACCACCCCGATCGTCTCCGGCGGCATGAACGCGCTGCGGCTGCCCGGCTTCTTCGCCAACCTCGGCCACGCCAACGTCATCAACACCGCTGGCGGCGGCGCGTACGGCCACCTCGACGGCGCCGCCGCTGGCGGGCGGTCGCTCCGGCAGGCGCACGAGTGCTGGGCGGCGGGCGCGGACCCCGTCGAGTGGGCGCTCGAGCACCGCGAGTTCGCGCGGGCCTTCGAGTCCTTCCCGGCCGACGCGGACGCGCTCTTCCCAGGCTGGCGCCAGAGGCTGGGCGTCTCCGGCGGACCCGCCCCCTCCGTCGGCACCCCCTGAGGGGGACGGTCATGGCGCCGCGGACCTTCACCCAGTACCTCCTGGACCTCCACGACGGGCGCGACGACTCCCCGGCCCACGACTACGCCCACATCCTGAGCGCGGTCGCGGTGTCGGTGAAGCTCACCGCCGCCATGGTGAGCCGTGGCCCGCTGGCGCTGGGCGCCGTCGCGGACGACGGCCAGGGGGATCACGCCCAGCTGCACCGGGGGCTGCGCCGGCTCGCCACCCGGATCCTGCTCGAGCAGGCCGCCGGCATCGAGCAGCTGGCCGCCGTGTCGGTGGCCGGGGACCCGAGCATCCACCCGGTCTCCCGCTCGTCCCGCGCGCGGTACCTCCTGCTCTTCGAGGCGCTGCACGGGTCGGTCAACCTGTGCGAGAACCAGACGGCGGGGCTGGCGTTCTCCATCCTGGAGCGCCCGGACGTCGACGTGCCCTGCACCGAGGCCGACTTCCTGCAGCCCGGCACCAGGCAGCTGTGCGCCGGGCTGGGGCTGTACGGGCCCAGCACGCTGCTGGTGCTCACGACGGGGCGTGGGGTGGACGGCTTCACCCTGGACCGCGACGTCGGCAACTTCGTGCTGACCGATCGGGGGATGACCATCCCCAGCAGGTCCGACAGCTTCGCCATCAACCCGTCGGAGGCGATGCACTGGCCGGCGCCCACCAAGCGCTACGTCGACGAGTGCCTCCGCGGGAAGGAGGGACCGCGCGGGCGTGACTTCAAGATGCGCTGGAACGCCTCGGCCGTCATCGGGGCGTTCCGCATCCTGGTCCACGGCGGCATGTTCATGGCGCCCGACACCGGCCGTCGCGGAGCCCTCTGGGGGGTGCCGCTCATGCACAACGCCGGGCCGCTGGCGCTCCTGGCGGAGCAGGCGGGCGGCGCGGCCACCACCGGCGTCCAGCGCGTCCTCGACGTGGTTCCCACCTCGCTCACCCAGCGCCTGCCCATCCACTTCGGAGCGGCCGACGAGGTGGCGCGCGTCGAGCGCTACTTCGTGGAGCACGAGCAGGGGCTCGACGAGGGCTCGTCGTATCCCCTGTTCCACAGCCGCACCCTGTTCATCGAGCCATAGGAAGACGGAGAGCCATGTCCGATCAGCATCCAGTCGTCGCCATCACCGGCTCCTCGGGGGCGGGCACCACCACCGTCACCCAGACGTTCGCGCAGATCTTCGCCCGGGAGTCCATCACGTCGTCGGTGGTCCACGGCGACTCCTTCCACCGCTACGACCGGGAGGAGATGAAGGCGGTCTACGCCGCTGCCCTCGACACCGGCGAGACCGCGCCCAGCCACTTCGGGCCGGAGGCGAACCTCTTCGCCGAACTCGAGCAGCTGTTCGCCGAGTACGGCCGCACCGGCACGGGACGGGTGCGCCAGTACGTCCACGACGACGAGGAGGCCCGGGCCTACGGCCGCCCACCGGGCACCTTCACGCCGTGGCAGGACCTGCCCGGCGGCACCGACCTCCTGTACTACGAGGGCCTGCACGGCGCGGTGCGCACCGACACCGTCGACGTGGCCCGGCACGTGGACCTGCGGATCGGGGTGGTGCCGATCATCAACCTCGAGTGGATCCAGAAGCTGCACCGCGACCGGAACACGCGCGGCTACTCGACGGAGGCGGTCACCGACACGATCCTGCGCCGCATGCCGGACTACGTGCACTACATCTGCCCGCAGTTCTCCAACACCCACATCAACTTCCAGCGGGTGCCCGTGGTGGACACCTCCAACCCGTTCATCGCCGGATGGATCCCCACGCTGGACGAGTCGATGGTGGTGATCCGCTTCGCGGACCCGCGCGGCATCGACTTCCCCTATCTGCTGTCGATGATCGACGGCTCGTTCATGTCGCGGGCCAACAGCATCGTCGTGCCCGGCGGGAAGATGCACCTGGCCATGCAGCTGATCTTCACCCCGCTGATCTGGCGGCTGGTCGAGGCGAGCAGGAAGGCGAGGGCCCGCGCCGGCGGCTGAACGGGCCGTCGGTCGTCGCGGAATCACCCGCAGTGGGTGATGCCGGGAGGACGGACGGGCCGGATGATCTGTTCGGCTGGTGCGTCTGCGCCAGTTCTGTGAGCCGTGCGCCGCACGGCTCCGACACGAGTAACGAGGACGACAAATGAACTTCTGGGACTTCTTCTGGCTGATGGTGTGGGGCTTCATCTTCATCAGCTACCTGATGGTGCTCTTCCAGGTGATCGTCGACATCTTCCGGGATCCGGGGCTCAGGGGCGTGACCCGTGCGCTGTGGGTGGTGGCGCTGTTCATCGCGCCCCCGTTGACGGCACTGGTCTACCTGCTGGCCCGGGGCCGCGGCATGGCGCAGCGGCAGCAGGCAGGCGCCGCCGAGGCTCGCGAGGCGACGGACAGCTACATCCGCTCCGTGGCCGCCGACGCCGATCCCAGCGCGCAGATCGCGCGCGCGAAGTCGCTGCTGGACAGCGGTGCGATCAGCCCCGCCGAGTACGATCAGCTCAAGGCCAAGGCCCTCGCCTGACACACTCCCCTGGTGGGACCGGATGATCCGGCCCCGCCGAGGATACGAAGCCCCCGCCCGGATCGGGCGGGGGCTTCGTGCGTTCAGGGGGCCTCAGGCGAGCTCGGCGTCGATCGCCTCCGCGAGGACCCCGATGACCGGCCAGGCGCCCTCGGAGCTGTTGCCGAGGACGGTCGCGGTGGTCCGCGTGGCGGGGATGTGGGTCGAGCGGAACGAGGCGCCCGCGTCGTAGCCCTCCAGGACCAGCGCCGGGCCCGTGCGGTGCAGCCAGAGCCCCATGCCGTAGCGCATGTCCTCGTCCGGCACGTCGTTGCGGGGACGGGTCATCGCCTCGACGGTGGCGCGGGAGACGATGCGGCCCTCCAGCAGGGCGCGCCAGAAGCGGTGCAGGTCGTCGGCGGTGGTGAACGCGCCGCCGTCGCCGTTGCCGAGGACGGGAAGGTGCAGCGTGTTGACCAGGTCGCCGTCGTCGTGGATGTAGCCCAGCGCCGCGTCGGAGGGGAGCTCGTTGAGGGGGAGGAAGCCGGTGCTCTCGAGGCCGGCGGGCTCGATGACCAGCCGCCGGATCACGTCGTGGTACACCTCGCCCGTCACCCGCTCGAGCACGAGACCGAGCACCATGTAGCCGCCGTTGCAGTACGCGAACCGCTCGCCGGGGTTGAACTTCGGCTCGTGCCCCTCGAGCAGCGGCAGGAACGCCTCGGCCGAGGTGAGGGTGTGCACCGGCACGGTGAGGACGTGGTCCGCGACCTCCCAGTCGCCGTCCTCGTCGAGGTAGTCGCCGATGCCGGAGGTGTGGGTGAGGAGGTGCTCGATCGTGACGGCGTCGTCGACGAGCGGGAGGTCCTGGCCCAGAATCTCGCGTACGGGCTGGTCGAGCCGCAGCCGGCCCTCCTCGACGAGCCGCAGGACCGCCAGGGCGGTGAACGTCTTGCTCCCGCTGGCGACGGCGATCCTGGCCCGGGGCACCATCGGCACGCCGAAGGCGCGGTGCATGAACCCCTCGCAGCGCTCGAGGACGCGTTCGTCTCCCACGTCGACGGTGATGACGCCGGTGAACGCGTGCTTGGCGACGGCGTCGTCGAGGGTGTGTGGATCAACCTGCATGTCTGCCCCCTGGGGAGTGCGGTGTGAGCTTCGATTGTCCGCCAGGTCAGGCGCCGCCGGGGGTGATCGAGCCGATCGCCAGGAACGAGAAGATGATGACGTCCTGGCAGAAGTGGATGAACCAGGCCCAGAACAGCCCCCTCGTCTCCACCATCGACCTGGCCAGCAGCCACCCCAGCGCGAACGCCATCGAGACGCCGATCACCCCGTAGGGGATGCCGTAGTAGTGGCCCATCCCGAAGTAGGCGGCCACCATCAGCACGGCCTGCCGCGGGCCCACCGGCCCCTCGAGGACGGAGAGCAGCGAGGCCTTCCAGGCCACCTCGTCGCTGAAGGCGTTGAGTGTCGCGGCGAGGAGGATGACGGGGACCAGCGGCAGGGCCCGGGCGAGAACGTCCGGGGCGGGGGCGCCCGCGAGGAGGACGAACGTGAGGGTGCCGGCGCTCAGCCCGGCCGCGGCCAGGGGGCCGAACCGGCTCCACCTGGTGCCGTCCTTCACGCCCAGCCATGGGATCCGGCGCATGGGGGCGTGCAGGTCGCCGACGGTGAGGAAGAAGCGCGACGGCCGCCGTCGCAGGACCATCAGGGCGGCGATCATGAGGGCGGTGACCATCAACCGGAGCGACTGCTCGGCCAGCATGTAGACCGAGAACGACGGGTCCGCCAGCCACGCACGGTAGGCGGGTGCCTGGTCGATCACCCGGTACACCAGCGCCTCCGCGCCCACCAGCACGGCAAGCGCAACCAGGAACGGCACCAGGGGGCGGAGCCGCGCCCACACCGCCGTCGCGACGAGCGCCGTCGCGATCACCGAGGCCGAGACGAGCAGGCGGGCGTCGTCGGTGAAGTCTCGGCGGAGTACCTCCTGGACGACGACCCGGGGGAGGAGCGAGGCGCCCAGCACCACCACCCACGCCACCGCGACCAGGTGAGCTGGGGCGATGAGGCCCTTCGTGGTGGTCACGGCCGGGTTAGGACTCGACATCGCGGGGTAAGGGTGTCGCGGTGGTGGGGGCGGGCTCCGGCGGGCGCTTCTCGGGGCGGGTCATGGCGAGCGAGATGAGGACCGGCAGGATGGGCGCCAGGAGGGCGTAGGTCCATCCCGCCGAGCCGAGCACGACGGCCTGGTACAGCGCGAGGGCGGCGGCAGACGCGACGTAGAGCACGGCGTGCTTCGGCAGCCACCACCGCTCGACGGTGACCAGCACGGCCGCGATCGTCAGGACGAGCGGCGCGACGAACTGGCCCAGCACGCTGAGATCGGATCCGGCCTCCAGGCCGACGCCCGCCGAGAACGCGAACGCGAGCGAGACGGCGGTGTAGCCCAGGAACGAGATGCACGCCACGGACACGGCGCTGAGCAGCGTCCGAGCCCACCCGGGCAGCGGGTGCTCGGCCGAGCGGAGCGTGCGGTGCACGAGGAAGCTGAACGCCAGGGTCTGCAGGAGGATCTCCGGCATGCCGACGGCGTGGAACCACAACGGGATCTGGGTGTAGATGACGCCCTCGAGTGAGGCGGGCGCCGCCGCGGGCGTGCCGAGGATGCCGATGACCACGAAGAGCAGCCACAGCCACAGCCAGCCGAACCGGGTCGCGGCGAGGGGCCGTCGGAACGGGAGCAGCACCAACCCGAAGAGCGCGCCGCGGACCACCTGCAGCCCCCACGAGAGCGCCACGTCGGGCGAGGCGTAGGGAAGGTAGTAGTCCCGGATGACGGGCTCCTGGAAGATCGCGGGGTAGTCGAGGACCCGCGAGGCGATCACCCCGGCGAAGAGGTAGGTGACGACGTGGCTGACCGCGACGAGGAAGACGAACCGCGCTGCGCCCCTGGCGCCGGTGAGCGGTGATGTGGGTGTGGCCATGGTGACCCTCCGGTCTCCACAGTACGCCTGAGTGTCGCGGCATGGGGGGTGGGGCCGATGGTCCGGTGGGACCATGGAACATGACCAGGGAAACCGCAAAATTCTTCGCCGGAGTCACCGCGTGGGAGGCCGTCACGCACGCGTCGTTGGCCGCCAGCGGAGTCCTGCCCCTCAAGCTGTGCGGGGTCACGATCACCCCGAGGGTCAACGCCGTCCAGGTTGTCATACCGGCAGTGGCAAGCCTCTGCCTTGCCTACATGGGATGGGGTCGGGACGCCCGGACCCCGAGATCGCGGTAAGCGATTCGCACCTCTGCACCTCTTGACTCCTTATGCCATTAGGATTACCTTGTGGCGTAAGGAGAAGCGATGGACACCACGACACCGCGTCGGCGACGACGCCACGACGAGACCCGCGAGGAGATCCTCGCCTTCGCCGTCGAGATCATGGCGGAGCAGGGGGTGGCCGGGCTGTCGCTGGGCGAGGTCGCGCGCCGCCTGGGGGTGCGGACGCCGTCGCTGTACACGTACGTCGCCTCGAAGAACGCCCTCTACGACGAGCTGTTCCGACGGGGATGGCAGGCCTGCCGCGACGCCGTCCTCTCGCATCGGGACCGGCTCGGTCCCGTCACGGCGGCCTCGGACGCGGTCGGGCGCGCGGTCGAGACGAACGCGACGTTCGTGCGCTGGGCGCTGGCCAATCCGGAGCTGAGCCAACTCATGCTGACCCGCCCCGTTCCCGCGTGGCAGCCCAGCCCGGAGGCGTTCGAGCCGTCGCTGGCACTGTTCGCGGCCCTCACTGCCGAGGTGGTGGGCCTGCGCGATCACGGGCTGCTGGAGGCGGACGTGGACGTCGACGAGCTGACGCAGAACCTGGCCAGCGCGGCCACCGGCGTGATCGTCCGCCAACTGGCCAACGAGCCCGGCGTCGCGTACGACGAGGGCACCGCCTCACGGCACTTCCCGGCGCTCATCCGGGCGCTGATGCTCGCCCATCTCCCCGAAAGGACCTCCCATGCGAGCGACTGACACCGCCCTCCCTGGCCACGGCGCGACGAAGGACGAGACCATGACCGAATCCGGCAGCGCCCCGCGCGGCGATGACGATGCGACGGGCCCGCTCGTGCGGGCCGTCGACATCCCCCTCCCCGGGCCCGGCGAGGGCCTCCGCGTGGGCCGGGCACAGCACCTGCGGCTCATCGACGAGGTGCGCGACCTCGCCCCCGAGCAGTGGGCCACCGTCACCGAGTGCCCCGCGTGGACCGTCCGCGACATGGTGGGCCACGTGGCCTCGGCGGCCCGCTTCCCGGGCAACCCGCTGCTGTACGTCGTCGACGCGCAGATCGGCCGGTTCCGCTACCGGGGGCGCAGCTCTCTGGACGCGGCCAACGAGGTGGGCATCGACCGGCATCGTGCGCTCTCCACCGACGAGCTGCTGGAGCGGATCCGACGGCGGGCGATGTCGGGCCGCGACACGCCCGGCTGGATGCGCCGTCGGCTGACCAACGACGCGGCGCTGCCGTCATACACGACGATCGGGTCGTTCGTGGACACCATCCTGACCAGGGACACGTGGCTGCACCGCCAGGACATCGCGCGGGCGGTGGGCCGCGAGCCGGCGTCGGACCCCACGGACGCGGAGGTGGTGGAGCAGGTGATCCGCGACCTCGGCCTCGCCTGGACCAGCCCCGCCGTCGTGCTGCGCCTCACGGGGCCGGCGGGCGGCGCGTGGCTCCTCGGCCCCGACGCCGGGGCGGGCTCGGTGCCGGCGCGGGCGGACGATACCCCGTCCGAGGTGGTCCTGCCGGCGGTGGAGTTCATGCGCCACCTGTCGGGCAGGAGTGTCGCGGCGGGGCTGTTCGACGGTGTCGCGGCAGAGCTCCGCCCGGCCGTCGAGGCCGTCCGGACCCCCTTCTGACCGCCTCCCGACCCACCGCTGACCCCTCCCGACCCACCGCTGTCCCGACCCACCGCTGACCCCTCCCGTGCACGACACGCCGCCGGAGTCGGTGCCCGACGTCACCACGGGCGTCGAGGTGGATTCGCGACGGTGTTTCGTGCCCGCCCGCCTTGGAGGTGCTGCCCGCGCAACCCTGTCCCGACCGCCCCTCCCGGGCACGACACGCCGTCTGAGTCGGTGCCCGACGTCACCACGGGCGTCGAGGTGGATTCGGGACGGTGTTTCGTGCGCGCCCGCCTCGGAGGTGTCGCCCGCGAAACCCCGTCCCGACCGCCCCTCCTGGGCACGACACGCCGTCTGAGTCGGTGCCCGACGTCACCACGGGCGTCGAGGTGGATTCGCGACGGTGTTTCGTGCGCGGGGTCGGCGCGACTGCGGTGAGGACGACCCGAGAACGACGGCAAACGCCCATTGCCGGGGCACCCGCGCGGGTATAGCTTGACGACATGAACCGCAGGGGCATCCGCGGCATCGGGGCCGCGTTGGCGACGCTCGTCGTCTTCCTCTCCTTCAGCGTGACCGCTGAAGCTGCCCAGCCCAAGTACGTCGCGCTGGGCGACAGCTACGCCTCCGGCAACGGAGCCGGCAGCTACCTGACCGGTACGGCCAACGCTGGGTGCTATCGCTCGCTCAAGAGCTACCCGGGGCTGATCGCGACCGCCTCCGGCCTCCAACTCGTCTTGGAGGCGTGTTCGGGCGCCACCATCAACGACGTCACCACCAAGCAGATGGGCAATCTCGGAGGCGCCGCCTACGTCACCATCACCATCGGCGGCAACGACATCGGCTTCTCCTCGGTGGTGTCGACCTGCCTCGGCACCAACACCACCGCCTGCCTCAACGCCGTCGCCACCGCGACCTCAAAGGCGGGCTCCACTGCCTTCCGCGCCCAGCTGGCGACCCTGTTCAGCGCAGTGAAGGCGGAGGCGCCGGGGGCGAAGGTCGTGGCCACGTCCTACCCACGGCTGTTCAACGGCAAGGACTGCAGCATCCTGACCAGCTTCACCAGCACGGAGATGACGCAGCTCAACAAGGGTGCCGACGTGCTCGCCACGGCCATCTCGAATGCGGCAGGCGACGCCGGGGTGACCTTCGCCGACGTCCGGACCCCGTTCGTCGGCCACGCCGTGTGCGACCGCTCGCCGTGGATCCTCAACGCCTCGCTGTTCAAGTCCTACGAGTCGTTCCACCCCAACGCCACCGGCCACTCAAGCGGGTACAGGCCCGTCGTGGCCACGGCTCTCGGCCCGATCGCCTCCACCGGCACCACCGCGAAGGTGACCACCAGCGGCATCGGCTCCAGCGACACCACCAGGGGCCACGTGAAGGTCCCGAAGTCCTGACCTACTGAAGTGGAGCGCATGCGGCGGCCTGAGGGCCGCCGCATCCGCGTGTCCGGCAACTATTCGGTGTCGACGGGGGATCCGGCGCGGACGGCGAGGTCGAGCTCCGACGGCTGGCCCACCTCGTCGAGATGGGCCGCACCGTGTCCGGCGGCTACGAGGGGTCGACGGGGGACCCGGCGCGGACGGTCAGGTCGAGCTCGTAGCGGTCCCCGCGGAAGGTGTGCTCGGCGTACTCCACCGGCTGGCCAACCTCGTTGAAGGAGAGTCGCGTCAGGGTGAGCACCGGGTCGAACCGGCCGATCTCCAGCGCCTCGCGCTCCTGTGGGGTGGCCCGCCGCGAGCCGATGCTCTGCGTGGCCAGCTGCGGGTGGATCCCGTGGCGGCGCATGGTGGCGTAGAGGCCGTGCTGCTCCAGGTCGGTGAACCGGACGGCCGACGCCGACGGGGGGAGCCAGTTGCGCAGGATGGCCAGCGGGGCGCCGTCGGCCAGGCGGAGCCGCTCGACGGCGAGCAGCGGGGTCTTCGTGCCCACCTTCAGCAGGGTGGTCACGCGGACGTCGTGGCTGGGGTACACCATCGACAGGAGACGCGTCGACGGGTTGTGGCCGGCCGCCGCGAGGTCGTCGTGGAGGCTGCCCAGCCCGTGGCGCTGTTCCATGGAGCGGTGTGCGACGACGGTGCCGACCCCTCGACCGCGAACCAGGAGCCCGTGGTTGACGAGTTCCCCCATCGTGCGCCGGATGGTCAGGCGGGACAGGCCGAGCCGGTCGGCGAGGGAGAGCTCCTGTTCGAAGCGCTCGCCCGGGCTGAGGGTGCCGTCGAGGATGGCGGCGGCGAGCTGCTCGTAGAGCTGGTGGTAGAGCGGGATGGGGCTCTCGCGGTCCAGCGTGACGGGGACCCGCTGGGCCTCGGCGTGGAGGACCTGTCGTGGTGCGACGCTCATGCCGTCCGCCTCTCCGGTGAAGCTAGGTGTCATAACAATGTCCAGGGTAATATGGAGCGCTCCAAGTTGCAAGGGCTGGGGTTTGACAGGTCGAAGAAGAGTTCGGCTCGGACGATCTCCGCTGGCTTGAGCGGACTCGTCTTTTCCGACGTGAGCTGGCCGCCCCTCTCCCGCTGGTTGAGCCGGGCCGAAGGAGCGAAGCGACGCGCGCCCGTGTCGAAACCAATGTGACGGACCGCTCGGACCTGGGCCAGGTCCTCGAACCGGATGCGGGTGGGTGGTTTCGGCGCGGGCTGCGCCGCTTCGCGGCTTTGCCTGGCTCAACCCAAGTCGACACGCGCTGAGCCGCAGGCGGCTCGGCGCGGCTCAACCAGCGGAATCCCACCCGGGCCGCAAGGAGCGGAGCGACGCGCGCCCGACCGGCTCACCCAGCGGAAGGGCTCGTTAGACGGCGTTTTCCGGCGGCTGGGGGCGGGGGACGGCGGCGGAGGAGGAGCGGACCACCAGGCGGCTCGGGATCACCACGGACGTGGGCGGCGCCGTCGGGTCCGCCAGGCGGCGGATGATCGCCTCGCCGCACGCGACACCGACGTCGAAGCCGCGGTTGTCCACCGTCGTGAGGTCCAGGAAGCGGCTGCGCGCGAACTGCGAGTTGTCGTAGCCGATCAACGCCGCGTCGGCGGGCACCTCGCGGCCGACCTCGCGGAGGGCGGCGCGGGCGCCGAGCGCCATGGTGTCGTTGGCGGCGAAGACGGCCGTGATGTCCGGGAATCGGCGCAGCAACTCGACGGTGCCGGCGTAGCCACCGTCCTCGTTGGTGGTGTTGCGCTGGCCCGCGACACACGGCTCCTGCCCGATCGAGGCCATGAACTCGAGGTACGCGTCGCGGCGCTTCGCCGCCGCGCCACCCTCGCCGGTGACGTGCCCGATGCGCGTATGCCCTAGTGAATGCAGGTGCTGCATGAGGAGCCGCACCCCCAGCTCCTGGTCGCTGGCCACGTGGTCCGCCCCGGCCACGTCGTGCAGGCGGGTCCCTTCGACCACTGTCGGGATGCCGAGATCAGGCAGGTCGCGGCCGGGCTCCGCCGCGATCACCAGCGCGTCCACCTGATTGTCCAGGAAGCCGTCGATGGCGCTGACCAGGACGCCGCCCACCGTGAACTGCTCCCGGATGGCGACGTGCATCCCCTCAGGCCCGAGCGCAGCCCTCAGCCCGCGCAGGACCTCGACGAACCACGGGTTCTGGAAGTCGTCGATGATCAGCCCGACAGTCTTCGTGCGCTGGCTCGCGAGGTTGGCGGCGGCGCGGCTGCGGCGGTATCCGAGCTTGTCGATGGCCTCCAGCACGGCCGTGCGCTTGGCGGCGGCCACCAGTTCGGAGTCGTTGAGAACCAGGGAGACCAGTGACTTGGACACGCCGGCCTCACGGGCGACGTCGTAGATCGTCGGCCGTGACGTGCGTGGGGCGGGGGTCACCGGTGTCTCCTTCCGTGTCCGGACAGCTTATCCAAGATCCCTATTGACAGAACATTTTTCATGCGCCTACAGTGATCCTACTTGGAACGCTCCAAGCATACATCAAGGAGGATGAATGACCATCGGCATCGCCGTGATCGGGGCGGGTATGGCGGGCAAGTCCCATGCCGCCGCCTATCGCGTGGCCCCCACTCTCTACCAGCCCACGCTGCCCGAACTGCGTTACGTCTCCATCGGCGACGTCAACGCCGCCGTCGGCGAGGCCACCGCACGCCGCTACGGCTACGAGCGCAGCGACACCGACTGGCGCGCGATCGCCGAAGACCCCGACATCCAGGTGGTCAGCGTCGTCATCGCCAACAGCCTCCACCTCGAGGTGGTCAAGGGCCTGCTCGAGGCCGGCAAGCACGTGCTGTGCGAGAAGCCCCTCGCCGACACCCTCGAGTCCGCCCGCGAGATGGCCCGCCTGGCCCGCGAGGCGTCGTCGCTCGCCCGCATCGGCCTCACCTTCCGCCGCCAGCCCGGCATCGCGGCCATCAAGAACTGGATCGAGGACGGGACCCTCGGCAAGGTCCTGCACTACTCCGGCCGCTACTGGTGCGACTACGGCTGCAACCCCAACGGCCCGATCAGCTGGCGCTACAAGGGCCCCATGGGCTCCGGCGCGCTCGCCGACGTCGGCAGCCACCTCACCTACCTGTCCGAGTTCCTCGTCGGCGACGACATCCGCTCCGTCGCGGGCGGCGCCTTCGTCACCGCCGTGAAGGAGCGCCCCGTTCCGCTGGGCGCCGTCGTCGGCCACGGCCTGGCCGCGGTCTCCGACGTGATGGAGCCCGTCGAGAACGACGACTACGCCACCTACACCGCCCTCTTCGGCGAGGTCCGCGGCAGCCTCGAGGTCTCCCGCGTGGCGGCCGGCTACCCCAACGGCCTCAACTTCGAGGTGTTCTGCGAGAACGGCGCCGCCAGCTTCCACCAGGACACCCCGTCGCAGGTGCGCCTCTACCTCCACGACGACGAGCCCGGCAAGAACGGCTACCGCACCGTCAACCTCGGCTCCGACCACCCCTACGTCGCCGGCGGCATGGCCATCGACGTCTCGGGCGTGGGCTTCGGCCAGAACGAGGGCTTCGCCTTCCAGGCCCGCGCCTTCCTCGAAGAGGTGGCCGGCATCCCCGAGTCCGAGTCCCTCCCCCGCAACGCCTCGTTCGACGAAGGCGTCCACAACATGGAAATCCTCGCCGCCGTCGCTGAGTCGGCTGCCAACAACGGAAAGACGGTGAACCTGTGAAGCTCGGTGTCTACAACGCGGTCCTCCACGACCGCCCCCTCGAGGAGGCGCTCAAGGTGATCGGTGGTCTCGGCCTCAACGGCATCGAGATCAACTCGGGCGGCTTCCTGCCCCCCACCCACATCCAGGAGATCGACGAGATCGTCGCCAGCCCCGCGGCCGCCAAGGCGTACCTGGCCCGCTTCGAGGGCACCGGCGTCGAGATCGCCGGCCTCAACTGCAACGGCAACCCGCTGCACCCCAACCCGGTGATCGGCGAGAAGCACGCCGAGGACATCCGCCGCTCCATCCGCGCCGCCGCGGCGCTGGGGCAGAACCGCGTGGTCACCATGTCGGGCCTGCCCGGCGGCGAGCCCGGCGCGAAGTACCCCAACTGGGTGGTCAACGCCTGGAACTCCGCCGCCCTCGACGTCCTGGACTACCAGTGGGAGATCGCCGCCGCGTTCTGGAGCGACATCGACCAGCTGGCCAAGGACCACGGCGTCAAGGTGGCCCTCGAGCTGCACCCGCAGAACATCGTGTTCAACGCCCGCGACATCCGCAAGCTCGTCGACCTGACCGGCGCCACGCACGTCGGCGTCGAGATGGACGCCTCGCACCTGTTCTGGCAGCAGGCCGATCCGGTAGCCGTGGTGCGTGAGCTCGGCCCGCTGATCTTCCACGCCGCGGCCAAGGACATCCGCATCAACACCGAGAACGCCAAGCTCAACGGCGTGCTGGACAACGGCTTCCGCCGCATGGGCGCCGACGAGGCCCGCGTCAACCTCGGTGGCGACGAGTGGGCCAACGAGTGGCCGAAGGACTCCTCGTGGGACTTCGTCGCTCTCGGCAAGGGCCACGACACCGCCTACTGGACCGAGTTCATCCGTGCGCTGTACGAGGTGGACCCCGACATGTGCCTCAACATCGAGCACGAAGACACCGAGCTCGGCCGCATCGAGGGCCTCGAGGTGGCCTCGAAGGTCCTGCTCGACGCCTGGGCCGCCTTCAAGGGCGAGTGACCCCTCCCGTCAGTCGATCGGTCCTCACTCGAGGGTGAGTGAGGACCCCTACCCACCCACGGTCCGTCGGGGACATCCCCGGCGGGCGTGTGGGACCCGCCCCCGGCGGGACCTCCCCCCTCCGCGCACATCCCCAACGAAGGAGATCCTCCATGCGCAAGACATTGACCACCACGATCGCCGCTCTCAGCGTGCTCGCGCTGGCCGCCTGCAGCGGCACGGCAGACCCCGCGACCTCCGGCTCCGCCACGGGCGACGGCGGCAACGGCGACACCATCAAGCTCGGCATCGCGCTCCCCGCCGGCAACCAGCTGTTCTGGACCGGATGGATCAAGGGCGCCGAGGCCGAGGCCGAGAAGCTCGGCGTCGAGCTCACCATCACCGACGCCAAGAACGACGCCCAGACCATGAACGACCAGGTCAACACCATGATCGTCAGCGGCATCCAGGGCCTCGCCGTCGCCTCCGTCGACCCGACGGCCAACCAGCCGACGGTGCAGGCGGCCAACGACGCCGGCATCATCATGATCACCTCCAACCGCACCCTGGACATGGAGTACGGCGGCGTCGACGGGGCCAACCCGATCGTGCACACCGGCTTCAACGACTACCAGATGGGCGGCTTCCAGGGCGACCTGCTCATCCAGGCCTGCGAGGGCATCGACCCGTGCCGCGTGGCGCTGCAGGTGGGCACCCTGGGCGCCACCCCGCAGGTGAACCGCTCCGCCGGCCTCAAGGACAAGATCGCCGACCAGGCCAACATCGAGATCGTGATGGAGGAGACCAACGACTTCGACCCGGTCAAGGCCGCCGACGTCACCCAGACGATGCTGCAGAAGGACTCGAACCTCAACTTCATCCTCGCCCAGACCGACCCCGAGGCGCTGGCCGCGGCCACCGTGCTCAAGGAGCAGGGCCTGGACACCAAGATCGGCGTCATCGGCATCGGCGGCTCCCTCGAGGGCACCGAGGCGGTTGCCTCCGGCAAGATGTTCGGCACCGTGAAGGTCTCCGGCAACGACGACGGCGCCACCTCCGTGCGCACCCTGGCCGCGCTGGTCCGCGGTGAGGAGATCCCCGTCGACGACTCGGGCGACCGCCCGACCGTCATCGTCGAGGCGCTCATCATCACCAAGGACAACGCCGCCGACAACCCCGGGGACTGGTGATCTGATGACCGTCGACCTTCCCCGCATCGAAGCGCGCGGGATTACCAAGATCTTTGCCGGGTTCCGGGCACTCGACGGTGTGGACCTCACGCTGCACGCGGGGGAGGTCGTCGGTCTCCTCGGGGAGAACGGCGCAGGCAAGTCCACCCTCATCAAGGTGCTCGCCGGCGTCTACATCCCCGACGGCGGCGAGATCCGGGTCCGGGGCGAGCAGGTGAGGTTCTCCGAGCCGATCGACGCCCTGAGCCGCGGCATCGCGACGGTGCACCAGCACAGCTCGCTCGCCGACAACCTCACCGTCGCCCAGAACCTCATGATGGGCCGCGAGCCGGGCGTGTCCTGGCTCCCCTTCTGGATCCGCCAGAAGGCCATCCTCGCCAAGGCCAGGGAGGTGACCGCGCGTTTCGGCATCGAACTGCCGCTCACCACCCTGGTCCAGGACCTGAGCGTCGCGCAGAAGCAGCGCGTCGAGATCGTCAGGGCGGCCGCCGAGGCCGACACCCTGATCATCCTCGACGAGCCGACGGCGGCGCTCAACCCCGACGAGGTGGACGAGCTGTTCGAGCTCATCGCCACCCTCAAGGCCACCGGGATCCCCGTGCTGTACGTCAGCCACCGCCTCGACGAGATCCCCCGCATCTGCGACCGCGTGGAGGTGCTGCGCGACGGGAAGAACGTCGGCGGCCTCAACCACGAGGACTCGGTGCCGGCCAAGATCATCCCGCTGCTCGTCGGCCGCCAGATGGGCGACCTGTTCCCGGCCCTGCCCACCGTCACCGACGAGGTGGTCCTCAAGGCCGAGAACGTCACCGGCAAGCTGGCCAGGAACGTGTCCATGACCGTGCGGGCCGGCGAGGTCGTCGGCCTCACCGGCGCCATCGGGGCAGGCCAGCGCAACTTCGCACGCATCGTGTTCGGCGCCGACACCGGCACCGGCCGCGTCGAGATCCGGGGCCGGGCCCTGACGCTCGGCCACCCGGACCGGGCGGTGAAGGCAGGCATCGGGTACGTCAGCGGCGACCGCAAGACCGACGGCCTCTTCCCGATCCTCCCCGTGTGGCGCAACGCCACCGTCGTGAAGTCCGACGAGCTCGCCAAGGCCGGCATCCTCATCCCGGCCCGCGAGCGCAAGGTGGGCCTCGAGCTGATCAAGCAGTTCGACGTGCGCACCTCGTCGCCCAACAAGGTGATCGGGGAGCTGTCGGGCGGCAACCAGCAGAAGGCGCTCCTGGCCCGCTGGGCCGCCGTCACGCCGAAGCTCCTCATCCTGGACGAGCCGACGCTCGGCGTCGACGTCGGCGCCCGCCGGGAGATCTACGACCAGATCGTCGCCCTCGCCGAGACCGGCATGGCGGTGCTGCTGGTCTCCGCCGACCACGCGGAGCTGCAGGGCATGAGCCACCGCGTCATGGTCTTCGCCGACGGCGAGGTGGTCGCCGAGATGGACGGCAAGGACGCCACCGAGGAAGCCGTCCTCCACGCCCGCATCCGTACCGACAACGACAAGGCAGCATCATGAGCACACACACGTCAACGCCGACGTCCACCTCACCGGCGCCGGCGCCGGCCGCGAAGTCCGCCTCGCCGGACCGCTGGGCCTGGGTGGGCCCGGTCCTCCGCCGCAACGGCCTCCTGTTCTTCTTCGCGATCCTCCTGGTGGTGTTCACCATCTCCCGGCCGGAGTTCATGAGCCAGGCCAACATCCGCAACATCCTGCTCAGCGCCTCCGTCATCGGCGTCCTGGCGCTGGGGCAGACGGTGGTCATGCTCACCGGCGGCTTCGACATCGGCATCGCCAAGACCGCCGTCGTCGCCGGCATGGTGGTGGCCCTGACCGCGCATCTGGGCCCGATCGCCCTGGTGCTCGCCATGGCGGCCACGGCCCTGATCGGCCTGGTCAACGGCGTCCTCATCTCCCGCGCCAAGGTGAACCCGTTCGTGGTGACGCTGGGCATGTACACGATCCTCACGTCGGTGGCGCTGCTGCTCAACGACGGCGGCTCCGTGATCAACCTGCCCGAGTGGCTGATCGGCCTCGTGCAGTGGCAGTGGTTCGGGCTTCCGGGCATCATCTGGTGGTTCGCCGGCATCGCCGTCATCACGCACGTGGCGCTGGCCTACACCCGCTGGGGCGGCCACATCTACGCCGTCGGCGGCAACGAGGAGGCCGCGCGCCTGGCCGGCATCAAGTCCAAGAACGTGCTGGCCTCGGCCTACGTGGTCGCGGCTGTGGTGGGCGGCTTCGCGGGCGTCCTGCTGACCTCCCGCCTCGGCACCGCCTCCCCGGTGGCGCTCCCCGGCGCGGAGCTGCAGTCCATCGCCGCCGTCGTCATCGGCGGCACCAAGCTCAGCGGCGGCTTCGGCTCGATCCCGCGCACCATCGTCGGTGTGCTGATCCTCGCCGCGCTGCAGAGCGGCCTGGTGCTGATGGGCGTCAACCCCTACTACCAGGGCATGTTCAACGGCGCCATCCTGATCCTCGCGGTCGCGGTGGACGTCGTCTTCAGCAAGAAGAAGTAGCTCTCTCCTTCAGGGGCGGGGCTGTCGGAGGGGGCGGCCCCGCCCCGTCAACTTTCTCGAAAGGACTGTCATGACGGTACGGATCGGCCTCATCGGGGCCGGCGGGATGGGCCGCGCCCACGTCGAGCGGATCGAGCAGGAGCTGGCGGGCGGCCGCGTCGTCGCGGTGGCTGACGTGAACCTCGAGGGGGCGCGCGCCGTCGCCGGGCCGCTCGGGGCCACGGCCTACGCGACGGGGGCCGAGCTCATCGCCGACCCGGAGGTGGACGCGATCCTGATCGCCACGTTCGGCAAGGTGCACGCGCCGGACCTGCTGGCGGCGATCGCCGCGGGCAAGCCGGTGCTGTGCGAGAAGCCGATGGTCACCACCACGGCCGACGCCCTGCGCGTGCTGGAGGCGGAGCAGGCCGCGGGCAGGAAGCTGGTCACGGTGGGCTACATGCGCCGCTTCGACAAGGGCTACCAGCAGATGCGCGCCGCCGTCGAGGCGGGCGACTGGGGCTATCCCACGCTCGTGCACTGCCGGCACCGCAACCCGAGCGTGCCGGAGAACTACACCACGCGGAACATGATCGACGACACCGCCTCGCACGAGATCGACATCTGCCGCTACCTGCTGGGCGAGGAGATCGTCCGGATCCGGATCGACACCCCGCGCGCCACCAGCCACCGCTTCCCCCACCTGCAGGACCCGCTGGTGCTCGTCGCCTACACCGAGTCCGGTGTGCGGATCGACGACGAGGTCAACGTCAACCTGCAGTGGGGCTACTCAATCGAGTGCGAGGTGGTGATGGAGACCGGCACCATCCGCCTCGGCGACCAGGAGCAGACCCACATCCGCGACGGCGCCGGCAACCGCAACCCCATCTGCCGCAGCCACATCGACCGCTTCCACGACGCCTTCAACGCCGAGGTCCAGCAGTGGATCCGCGCCGTGGAGCGCGGCGAGCACACGGGCTCCACCGCGTGGGACGGCTACGCGGCTGTCGCGGTGGTGGAGGCGGCGCTCGCCTCGCTGGACAACGGCGGCGGGGAGGTCGCCGTCGAGATGATCCCCAAGCCCGGCTTCTACTCCTGAGACTCTGAGAAGGAAGACACCCCGATGGTCGACATCGCCCTTGACCCCAACATGTACTACGCGTCCATGTCCACCGCCGACACCCTCCGCAAGGCCGCGGAGCTCGGCTTCCGGTACGTGGAGCTCTCGCCCAACACCGAGTTCCACTTCTGGCACCGCTACCCGAAGGCCGACGACGACTTCGTCGCGGGCCTCAACAAGGCCCAGGCGGAGACCGGCGTGAAGGTGCGCACGCTGAACCCGGTGTTCAACTGGTCCAGCACCGACGAGACCGAACGCCGGGCGCAGGTGCGCAACTGGCGCCGGCTGCTGGAGCTCGCCGACCAGATCGACGTGCGCGAGATCACCTCCGAGTTCTCCGGCAACCCCAACACCTACCGCGAGTGCGAGGCGCAGTGGTACCGCTCCGTCGAGGAGCTGGCCCCGGTGTTCGAGCAGTACGGCATCCGGCTCAACATGGAGGCGCACCCGTACGACTTCGCCGAGCTGCACGACGACGCCATGAGCCTGATCCGCGGCGTGAACCTGCCGTGGATCGGCTACGAGTTCTGCTGCCCGCACGCCTTCCACCTGTCCGACGGGGCGGGCGACGTGGAGCGGATGATCCGCGACGCGGCGCCGAAGCTGCGGGAGGTGCACGTCGCGGACGCGCTCAACCACCGGGCCAACGACGGCAACCGCTACATCGTCAACCCGCCGGGCGTCGACGCCCGCGTCCACCAGCACGCGGAGATCGGCAAGGGCGAGGTGCCCTTCGACCGGGTCTTCTCGACGCTGCGCGACATCGCCTTCGACGGCGTGATCTCGGTGTGCGTCTTCGGCTGGCACGAGGACGCCGACAACATCAACCGTCGGATGCTGGCCCGCATCCAGGAGGAGTTCGGCGTCGCCGCTGACTGAGGTCGCGCAGCACCACGGCCGCCGTGGGGGAGGCGGCGACTATCTCCGGCCCGTCAGAATGACCCACCGCGCGGAGGCGGGACGCCAGTGCAGCCCTCTACGCTCAGGCGAGGGGAGGGTGACCCTCGCTGCCGGCACGTTTCCGCGGAGAGGGCACCCTGCCGCTGCAGGGTCGCGTGGGCGGCGGCGCGGAATCGTGCCCGTAGTGGCACCCTCTGGTGCCCTGCCTGAGCGTGGGGCCCGGAACTGGGGCCCCTCCTCCGCGGTGGGGCGTGAGGGTCAGCGCAGGGAGGCGCGGACGTCGGCGCCCTTGAACGGCTTCCCGAAGAGCGGAGCGAGCAGGCACACGTCCGCGACACCCACCGTCACGAACACCGCGCCCAGGATGCCGAGGACCCAGCCCCACACCCCGCCGACCACGAACGCGACGATCAGCAGCACCGCCCCGACAGCTGCGCGCGTGATCCGGCCGGCGGTGGAAGACATGAACTCGATCATGGGTGGGCTCCTTGCTAGGTGACCCCAGCATATACCCCCTGGGGTACCAGCAGCGGCACGGGCGCCGTGGTCGGGGAGCAGTTGAGCCGATGGATGGGTTCGCGGAGCGGGTCACGCTCAGTTCACGCGGGGGCTCCGCCGCGAACCCATCCATCGGCTCAACGCACAGGCCCGCCCGCGCCCGGGCCGCCCCCCATGCCACTGGCCGAGGGGGCGCTCAGCCGTGGGACTCGGCCGGGGTTGCCAGCCCGCGGCGACGGCGGATCCGCCGCGCCAGGGCGCTGAACCCCGTGTCGGCGAGCATGCCGACGATGAGGATGACGATCATGTACGCCATCAGGCCCGTCGCGTCGCCGAACTCCTGCGCGTAGGACAGCCGGTTGCCGAGCGCGATCGCGCCGGGGATGACCACCAGCAGCTCGCCCGCCATCAGCGAGCGCCAGGCGAAGGCCCAGCCCTGGCTGAGGCCCGCGACATACGACGGCAGCGCGGCCGGGACGATGATGTGCCGGTACAGCGTCCAGCCGTGGGCGCCGAGCACGTCGCCGAGCTTGTGGTAGGCGGGCGGCACCTGGTCCACGCCGGTCAGCACCCCGTTGGCGATGCTGGGCGCGGCCCCGAGCACGACGACGAACATGATCGCCTGCTCGCCGAGGCCCATCAGCAGGATGGCCAGCGGGAACCACACCACCGACGGCATGGTCTGCAGGCCGGTGACGAGCGAGCCGATGGCCGAGCGCAGCAGCCGCGACCGCGCCGTCGCCAAGCCGATGGCCGTTCCGATGATCAGCGCCAGCGCGAACCCCGCCACCGCGCGGGTGAGCGTGCGGCCGAGCGCCTCCCAGAACGACCCTTCGGAGGCTAGGCGGCCCAGCTCTCCGAGGACCGCGACGGGGCCGGGGAGCAGGTAGTCGGGCTTCCAGCCGGTCCACACCACCACCTGCCACAGTGTGAGGAAGATGCCGGTGGCGAGCAGGATGGGGAGGGCGCGACGCCAGCGGGGGGTCCCGGCGCGTTCGGCAGGGGACTCGACGGCGGCGTCGTCGGCCACCTCCAGGGGATCCGTGACGTCGGTCTCAGATCTCGAAGTAGTCGGTCTCGTCATGGCGTGCGACCTCCTCTCGCAGGCGTTGGGTGAGGTCGGCTGCGAGCGCGACGCAGGCGGCCGACTCCATGGCCCGGGGGCGGGGCAGGTGGATCTCCTGTTCGTGGATGATCCGGCCCGGCCGCGACCCCATCAGGATGGTGCGGTCCGACAGCCGGACCGCCTCGCGCACGTTGTGGGTGACGAACACCACGCTGAACCCGGCGTCGAGCCACACGTCCTCAATGAGGTCGTGCATCTGGTCGCGGGTCATGGCGTCGAGCGCGCCGAGCGGCTCGTCCATGAGGACGACGGCGGCGTCCTGCGCCAGCACGCGGGCCAGCGCCACGCGTTGCCGCATGCCGCCGCTCATCTCGTGGGGGCGCTTGTCGACGTGTCGCCCCAGGCGCACCTTCGCCAGGAGTTGGCGGGCCAGCGTGCGGCGCTCGGCCTTCTCGACCCCCCGCAGCTGCAGCGCCAGTTCGACGTTGCCGGCGGCGGTGAGCCACGGCAGCAGGGTGCTCTCCTGGAACATCAGGGCCACCTTGCCGCCCGCCTCGATGGTGCCGGAGGTGGGCGTCTCAAGCCCGGCGGCGAGCGTGAGCATCGTCGACTTCCCACACCCGGAGCCGCCGACGAGGGCGACGAACTCGCCGGGCGCCACGTCGAGGTCGAGGCCGCCGAGGGCGGTGACCTGCTGCTCACCCTCCCCGAACGACTTGGTCACGCCCCGCAGCCGGAGCCCCCCGGTCCTGCTCTCAGTCGTCGTCATGAAGCCACCTCCGCCGAGCCGCGGGCCACGAGGGCCTCGTTGAGGACGTCCAGGTCCCAGAGGCGGGCGAAGTCGTCGTTGGGCTTGTCCGGCAGCAGGCCGACGGCGTCCGCGTGGGCTGCCGACTCGCGGAGGGAGTCGGCGAGCGGGTCGGCGGTGAACTCGAGGCTCTGCCAGGCTGCCTCGAGCGTCGCGGGGTCCATGTCCTGCTCGGTGAGCGCCTTGATCTGGGCGGCGACGGCGGCGCGGGCGGCCGCCGGCTCCTCCTCGATCAGGGCCAGCGCGTCGAGGTGGGCGTCCAGGACTGCGCGCACCAGGTCCGGACGCTCCTCGACGAACTGCGTGCTCGCGATCACGTTGGTGGTGACGAACAGGCCGTCCGGCCACAGGTCGCGCTCGTCGACCAGCACGACGCCGCCCGCCTCCACGAGACGGGCGACGAAGGGCTCCGGCACCCAGGCGCCGTCGAGCTCGCCGGCCCGGAACGACTGCAGCGCCGCGGAGTTGGGCTGGGGGAGCACGTGCACGTCCCCGCCGCCGTCGTCGGTGGCCGTGAGGCCCTGCGTGCCGAGCCAGTGCCTGAGCGCGATGTCCTGCGTGTTGCCGAGCTGCGGGCTGGCCAGGCTGGCGCCGCGCAGATCCTCGGCGGACTCGATGCCCTCCCGGACCACGAGCGCGGCCCCGCCGGAGGTGGAGCCCGAGATCACGCGGGCTGCCTCGCCGCCCGACTGCAGGTACGCGGTCACCGTGGGATTCGGCCCGATGTAGGCCACGTCGACGGAGCCGGCCAGCACCGCCTGCAGTGCCTCCGGCCCCGCGCGGAAGGACTGGGTGGTGACGGTGGCGCCGGCCTCCGTGAGCCGCTCGTCGAAGAGGCCGATGCCGTCGGCGACCAGCGCCGGGGCGTGGGTGACGTTGGCGAAGTAGCCGATGGTGACCACGTCGTCGGCCGCCGCCGTGTTCGCGCACCCGCTCAGCATCCCGAGGAGCGTCATCAGGCCGACGGCGGCTGCCGTCCGCCGCGACAGCCGGGTGCTGCGGTGGGCCATGGGGTCTCCTGGTGAGCGGGTTAGGCTGAAATTAGGCGCGCCCACAGGCGCAGTCAACGCTCTCGCCCGCGGTGAGACGGGCGCTGAGCGTGGGGGGCGCTCATCTTTCGCTGACTGCTGAACACGGGAATATCCGCCGGACCCGGCCCGCCGCCCGCGCCGGCGGGCCACGCCGATGTCGGCACCGCCGTCGCGGCCGGGTACCCTCGACCGAGATGTTTTCCACCCTGAGCGCCCCCGCGCGCGCCCGCCTGCCCCGCCTCGCCCCGCGAATCGCCCGCGGAGGTGCCTCGTGGTGAGCCCCGCCGAGGTCTCGGCCCAGGCCGCCCGCCGTCGGACCATCGCCGTCATCAGCCACCCCGACGCGGGCAAGTCGACGCTCACCGAGGCCCTGCTGCTGCACGCCCGGGCGATCGGGCAGGCCGGCGCGGTACACGGCAAGGCGGGCCGCCAGGGCACCGTGTCCGACTGGATGGACATGGAGAAGGACCGCGGCATCTCGATCAGTTCCTCGGCCCTGCAGTTCCCCTACCGCGACTGCGTCATCAACCTCGTCGACACCCCGGGCCACGCCGACTTCTCGGAGGACACCTACCGGGTGCTCACCGCCGTCGACAGCGCGATCATGCTCCTCGACGCCGCGAAGGGCATGGAGGCGCAGACCATGAAGCTGTTCGAGGTGTGCCGCTCTCGGCGCATCCCGATCATCACCGTCATCAACAAGTGGGACCGCCCCGGCCACGAGGCGCTGGCGCTGCTCGACGAGATCGAGAAGCGCACCGGTATGGTGCCCACGCCGTGGACCTGGCCGGTGGGGATCGCGGGGGACTTCCACGGCGTGATCGAGCAGTGGAGCGACGAGTTCGTCCGGTTCACCCGCACCCCGGGCGGCAGCACCAAGGCCATCGAGGAGCGGTTCGACGCGGGCGCCATCCCCGAGCGGGACCTGGCCGACTACGACGCGGCCCGCGAGGAGCTCGACCTCCTGGCCGGCGACGGCTACGTGCACGACCAGGAGCTGTTCCTCGCGCAGGGCACCACGCCGGTGCTGTTCACCGCCGCCGTGTCCAACTTCGGCGTCGGGCACCTCCTCGACGTGGTGGCCGACATGGCCCCCGCCGCCACGCCCAGGCGGGACCGCGACGGGGTGTCGCGGCCGGTCGAGGCGGCCTTCAGCGCGCAGGTGTTCAAGGTGCAGGCGGGCATGGACCGCGCCCACCGCGACCGCCTCGCGTTCGCGCGGGTCTGCTCGGGCGTCTTCCACCGCGGCGACGTCATCACCCACGGCGGCACGGGCAAGGCGTTCACCACCAAGTACGTGAGCAGCGTCTTCGGCCGCGACCGCGAGACCCTGGAGGAGGCGTTCCCCGGCGACATCATCGGGCTGGTCAACGCCGGCACCACGCGCGCGGGGGACACGCTGTACGGCGAAGACCCGGTCGACTTCCCGCCCATCCCGTCGTTCGCCCCCGAGCACTTCCGCGTGGTCCGCGCCGCCGACCCGTCGAAGCACAAGCAGTTCCAGCGGGGGATCGAGCAGCTGGACCAGGAGGGCGTGATCCAGGTGCTCGACGCGGAGTCGCGCTCCCGCCAGAACCCCATCCTCGCCGCCGTCGGCCCGATGCAGTTCGAGGTGGCCGCGCACCGCATGGAGAACGAGTTCAACGCGCCCGTGCTGTTCGACCAGCTGCCCTACACCGTCGCGCTGCGGACCCGCGCCGAGGACCTGCTGGGCATCAACTCCATCATGGGCGCCGAGGGCGTGGAGCGTCGGCAGGACGGGGCGTTCCTGGCCCTGCTGTCGGGCAAGTGGCAGGTCACGACGATCCGCCGTAACTTCCCCGACGCGGTGCTCGAGCCGATCAGCACCGACGTCGAGGATCTGCTCCCGTCCGGCTAGGCCGCGGGCTCGTGGGCCTTGACGCGGTGCTCGAGCCGATCAGCACCGACGTCGAGGACCTGCTGCCGTCCGGCTAGGCCGCGGGCTCGTGGGCTTTGTGCGTCCGTCGGTCTGCGGGCTCGCGCTGATCACCCGGCGTGGCCGGCCCAGTACCCATCGTCGAGGATCGTCGCGCACCGGCTAGGCCGGGATGATGCGTGCGGCGGCGCGCTCCCAGTCGGCGGTGAGGTCGAGGCCGGGGTCGCGCAGCCAGCGCAGCTGCACCCCGTCCATCGCGGCCAGCACCAGCCGCGCCAGCTCGGGGGAGTTGCCCCCGGGCACCTGCGCGGAGGCGAACGTGCGGATGGCGGTGGCCTCCCGCTCGTTGAAGTACGTGTGCGCCGGGTGGTCCGGCTCCAGCGATTCCGCGCTGAGCAGGGCGTACAGGCGCACGATCTCGGGCTGCTGCGCGTTGCGCCGCACCATGGCGGCGCAGATGGCGGTGAGGCTGATCGTGGGGATGACGGCGTACAGGTCCCCGCGGTCAACCCCGAGCTGGGCGGCGAGCGCGAGGCGGTCCGTCTCGTCGCGGTGGGCGAGGACGGCCATGAGGAGCTTCTCCTTGGAGCCGAAGTGGTGAAGGACGGCCGCGTTGGTGACGCCGCAGCGGACCCCGATGTCGTGGAGGGACACGGCCCAGTAGCCGCTGGTGGAGATGAGCTCGGTGGCCACCTCGATGATCTGCGTCCGCCGCTCGGCGCCCGCCAGGCGGGTGCGGCCGCTGGAACCGCGAGCTGCCACGTGGGGTGCCTTTCGTCGAGGGGGTCGCTCCACGGTACTCGACCCTCCCCACACGGCGGCCGAGGTGCCGCGCAAGAGCGTCGTCCCCACCGCTGGCTGCGAACCGGCGTCCCCACCGCTGGCTGAGGTGCCGCGTAGCGGCCTCGAAGCCGAGGAAACGTGAGCTGACAACGTACGTTTTCTAGGCTTCGAGGCCCGTCGCTGCGCTCCTCGCACCTCAGCCAGCGGGTAGTGGGGGCTCGCCTCTCGCTCCTCGCACCTCAGCCAGCAAGGCGGGGCGGTGGCGCGGCTCAACCAGAGGTATCAATAACGGACCCCCCTGTTCAGGGGCCTCAAGCTCGTGTTAACTTAATACCCGTTAAGTACAAAGCAACTCAATGTGGAGGAACGCATGACCCAGGTTGACGACGCCACGCTCGCCGCGACACTCACCGGCGCCTCGACGTTCGACCAGCTCGTCCGCGACGTCCGCGCCGGGCTCTCCGCCTCCGCCGCGGCCGCCGCCCTCGTCGAGGCCATGACCCCCGACGAGCAGCTGGCGATCCTGCACGGCGACGTCGAGTTCTGGCCCGGACGCGGCCGGATCATGGAGCACGGCTACAGCCACGTGCCCTTCGTCATGGTCGCCCTGCCGCGACTCGGGATCCCCGGGATCAGCTTCATCGACGGCCCCCGCGGCGTCGTCGTCGGCGACGCCACCGCGTTCCCCGTGTCGCTGGCCCGCGGCGCGTCCTGGGACCGCGACCTCGAGGAGGCCATCGGCCTCGCCATCGGCCTCGAGGTCCGCGCCACCGGCGGCAACCTGTTCGGCGGCGTCTGCATCAACCTGCTGCGCCATCCCGCCTGGGGCCGCGCGCAGGAGACCTACTCCGATCAGCCGCTCCTCCTCGGCGAGATGGGCGCCGCGCTGGTCCGCGGCGTCCGCCCCAACGCGATGGCCTGCGTCAAGCACTACGCGCTCAACTCCATGGAGAACGCGCGCTTCGACGTCGACGTCACGTGCGACGAGGAGACCCTCCACGAGGACTACCTCCCGCACTTCGAGCGCGCGCTGGCCGACGGCGCCGAGTCCGTGATGTGCGCCTACAACTCGGTCAACGGCGAGTGGGCCAGCGCCAACACGCACCTGCTCACCGACGTGCTCCGCGACGAGTGGGGCTTCGACGGCTTCGTGCTGAGCGACTTCATCTGGGCCATCCGCGACGCCGCCGGCTCCCTCGAGGCCGGCCTCGACCTCGAGGCCCCCTTCGCGCAGCTCCGCGCCGAGCGGCTCCCCGCCGAGATCGAGGCCGGGCTCACGTCCTGGGAGACGGTGCGCACGTCGGCCCGCCGGATCGTCGCCGCGCAGCTCGCCCACTACGCCCGCCGCGACACTCACGCCCCCAGCCCCGCACTCATCGCCGGCCCCGATCACGCCGCGCTGGCCCGCCGCGCGGCGCAGCAGTCGATGGTGCTCCTCAAGAACGGCACCGCCGACGCGCCCCTCCTGCCCCTGGCCGACGCCTCCGGCCACACCGTCGCGGTCATCGGCGCGCTGGCCGACACCGTCAACCTCGGCGACCGCGGCTCCTCCAACGTCACCCCGCCTCACGCCGTCACCGCGCTGGAGGGCCTCTGGGCCCGGTTCAGGCGGACCGCCGTCGTGCACGACGACGGCCGCGACCTCGCCCGGGCCGCCGCGACCGCCGCGGCCGCGGACACCGTCGTGCTCGTCGTCGGTTACACCGCCGCCGAGGAGGGCGAGTGGGTCAACGGCCGCGTCTACGCCCGCGACGACCTCATGGCCCTCTACCCCGAGCCGCGCACCGACGAGGACCGCGCCGTCCTGGCGACGATGTTCGAGCGCCTCGAGGCCGCCAAGGGCCGGCCGGAGGCGGGCGGCGACCGCCGCGACCTCCGCCTCCTGCCCCACGACGAGGAGCTGATCCACGCCGTCGCCGCCGCCAACCCGCACACCGTCGTCGTGCTGCAGACCGCCGGCGGGGTGATCACCAGCGCCTGGGACGACGAGCCCGCCGCGATCGTGCTCGGCTGGTACGGCGGCATGGAGGGCGGCCACGCCCTGGCCGACCTGCTCACCGGCGCCGTCGACTTCAGCGGCCGCCTGCCGTTCGCCATGGTGCGCTCGGCCGACGACCTGCCCGAGTTCGACGTCGACGCCACCGCCATCGAGTACGACCGCTGGTACGGCCAGCGCCGCCTCGCCAAGCAGGGCCGCGAGGCCGCCTACCCGCTGGGCTTCGGCCTCTCCTACGCCTCGCACGAGCTCGCCGGCCCCGTCGGCGTCGAGCTGCTCGGCATGGAGGGGCGGGTCACCGCGCAGGTCACGCGCGACGGCGGCCGCGCCGGCCGGTTCGTCGCCCAGGTCTACGCCACCCGTCTCGACGGCGACCGCGCAGGCGAGCGGGAGCTCATCGGCTTCACCGTCGCCGAGCTGGCCGCCGGCGCCACCGCGACCCTCACCATCCCCGTCAGCCTCCAGCCTCTCGCCCGCTGGAACGCCGCCGACAAGGCCTTCGACCTGCCCGCGGGCGAAGTCCACATCGAAGTCTCGCGCCACTGGGGAGACCCCCGCAGCGCGTCCACCACCATCACCCTCTGAAAGGTAAGAACACCAATGCAACGAAGCATCGTCATCGACGAGGCGCCCGTGTGGAGCGCCCGCACCGCCGACGAGGAGCAGCCGCGGTTCCCGTGGCGCCTCGCCGTCGGCCTGGCGTTCGGCGCCTTCTGCTGGATCGTCGCCTACCTCGGCGCCGTCGGCGTCCTGCTCCCGGCGCGCATCGCCGAGATCGACAGCGAGAACAAGGCCGCCATCGTGGCCCTGAACTCGACCGTCTCGATGGTGGTGGCCACGCTGGCCAACATCATGATCGGCGCGTTCTCGGACCTGTCGCGCACGCGCTTCGGCCGCCGCACCCCGTGGATCTGGGTGGGCTCCGTCGGGTCCCTCGTGGCGCTGATGGTGCTCGGCCAGGTGCAGACGGCGACGGCGCTGGTGCTCACCTGGGCCGTCTACCAGGTGTTCCTCAACGCCATCATCGCGCCGCTGCTGGCCACCATCTCCGACCGCATCGCCCCGCAGCACCGCGGCAGCGCCGCGTCGGCCTACGCGCTCGGCATCGGCGTGGGCACCGGCCTCGGCCAGGTCATCGGCGCCCAGTTCCTCGGCAACACCTCGACGGGGTTCATGGTCCTCGCGGTCCTCACCGCGCTCGCCGGGCCGCTGGCGTCGATCTTCTTCCGCGAGGCCTCCAGCATCGCGATGCCGAAGAAGGCCTTCGACAAGACGATGGTGCTGGAGAACTTCGTCTTCGCCACCCGCAACTGCCGCGACTACTACCTGGCGCTGGCCGGCAAGTTCCTCATCATGGTGGCCAAGTTCTCCATCCAGGGCTACCTGCTCTACATCCTCACCGACTACATGCTGCTCGAGAAGGCCGACACCGCCCGCTACATCGGCCTCACCGCGACCATCATCATGGTGGCCGGCATCGGCATGGCGTTCGTGGCCGGTCCGGTCGCGGACAAGCTGGGCCGCCTCAAGCTGCCCGTCGTCCTCTCCGCCGCGCTCATCGGGGCAGGCGTGTTCATGCCGTTCCTGTCCGCCTCGCCGACGATGATCATCGCCTACGCCGTCCTCGCCGGCATCGGCTTCGGCGCGTTCAACGCCGTCGACCAGGCCCTCAACATCTCGGTGCTGCCCAACCCGGAGACCGCCGCCAAGGATCTCGGCATCCTCAACCTGTCCAACACGGGCGGCCAGATCGCGGGCCCGCTGCTGGCGGCGGCCGTCATCACCGGCTTCGGCTACCACATGGTCTTCGTCGCGGCGGCCGTCGCGGCGGGGCTGGCGATCTGCTGCTTCCTCCTGATCCGCAGCGTCAAGTGATCGCAGGGGCCACCACGGTCGACGGGTCCCGCCCGTGATGCCGCTGGTCTTCGCGTCGGTTTTCGTCGGCGCGGTGCTCCAGCGCACCTCGGGCATCGGGTTCGCGATCGTGGTGGCCCCCTTCGTCATCCTCGCCGTCGGTCCGGGGGAGGGGATCACGCTGGTGCAGCTCTTCGGGGCCACGTCGGCACTGCTCGTCCTCGCCCGGGTCCTCCGCGACGCCGACTGGCGCGCCTACCGCCTCCTCGTCCCGCCCAGCCTCGTCGGCATCGCCGTCGGGGCAGGGGTGTCGACGGTAGTGGCCAGGGCCGAGGCGCAGGTGGTCGCGGCCGGCGTCATGCTGGTGGCGCTCGTCGGCTCGACGGTGGTGGGCAGGTCCCGCGCCGTCGCGCGCAGCGCCCCACTGCTGGTGGGCACCGGCGCCGTGGCGGGGGCCATGACCAGCCTCGCCGGCGTCGGGGGAGTGGCGCTCACCGCCACCCGCGACCTCACCGGCTGGGAGCAGCGCTCCTTCCTCGCCACGCTGCAGCCGTACCTGGTGACGCTGTCTGCCGCCACGGTCGCGGCGAGGGTGTGGGCGGACCCGACGACGTGGCCCCGCCTCTCGCTTCCCGAGTGGGGGGTGGGTGCCGTGGTCCTGCTGGTGGGCATCGTCGTGGGTGACCTGGTGTCGCGGCGGGTGCCCACCCGGGCCGCCGCGGCCGTGACCTGGACCCTGGCCCTCACCGGCGCCCTGCTCACGCTGTGGGACGGGCTGGGTGCCCTTGCCACCGCTTGACCCCCTGGCCGCTGGCGAGGCGCTCGGTGTCAGCGGCCGCTTCGTAGCCCCTGAAGAGATACTTGTCAGCTTGCGTTTCTTAGGCTTCGAGGCCGCTTCGCGGCACCTCAGCCAGCGATTGATGCGGGTCCTCGGCCCGCCGTGGGCGTCGGGAGTCAGAGGGTCGCGTCACCTCAGCCAGAGATAGGGGCGGGTGGGCGTCGGGGGTCAGAGGTTCGCGGCACCTCAGCCAGCGATAGGGGCGGGTGGGCGTCGGGAGTCAGAGGGTCGCGGCACCTCAGCCAGCGATAGGGGCGGGTCGGCGTCGGGAGTCAGAGGAGGTTGGAGGTGAGCCGCATCGTGGCGTTGCGCAGCCGCCTGGCGGGGGTCCAGCCGCGGATCATGTCGATGGTGATCTCCTCGCAGTCGGCCATGTCGGCCTCGAACAGCTCCTCCTGCTGCACGGCGATGGCCGGGTCGTAGAACCACGTCATCAGCTCCTTGTGGAGCACCAGGGAACGGACATCGAAGTTGAGGGTGCCGATGGCGCTCACCTCGCCGTCGATGGTGATGGTCTTGGCGTGGAAGAAGCCCCTGGTGTAGCGGAAGACGCGCACGCCGGCGGTGGCCAGCTGCTCGAAGAACGTCTCGGCCGCCCACCAGGCGATCTTCTTGTCCGGCATCCCCGTCATCATGAACCGCACGTCGACGCCCGACAGCGCCGCGTCGATCATGGTGGACTGGATGTCGGGCGTGGGCACCAGGTACGGGGACTGGATCCACACGCGGGAATGCGCGTTGGCCATGGCGACGACGTGGGCCCGGCTGGCCGGGTCCCACGCCACGTCGACGCCCGTGGCCACCGTCTGGGTCAGGACGCCCGGACCCGTCCCGGGGTAGGACGCGGGGAAGAACCGCTCGGTGTGGAGGTCCTCGCCGTCGACGTCCATCCAGCGCCGGGCGAACAGCTTCTGCAGCTCCGCGACGGCGGGGCCGTCGAAGCGGACGTGCGTGTCGCGCCAGTGGGGGTAACGCTTGCCCCCGTCGATGTACTCCTGGCCGACGTTGATGCCGCCGGTGTAGCCGCGGGTGGCGTCGATGATCACCATCTTGCGGTGGTTGCGGTAGTTGAGCTGCCGTGGGTCCGTGACGTCGTAGTGGAACCGCATGCCCGCCTGCTGCAGCCGCTTGATCTCGTCCTTCTTGTACATGATGTTGCCGGCCCAATCGTTGAGCATCCGCACCTCGACCCCGGCGGCCAGCCTGTCGAGCAGGATCTCGGTGAGCTCGGCGGTGAGCTGGTCCCGCTCCCAGATGAAGTACTGGATGTTGATCGTGTCGGTGGCCGCGGCGAGGTCCGCCTTGAGGGCGTCGAACTTGACCTGCCCGTTGACAAGGATCTCCACGTTGTGGGCGGGCAGGACGGTGGCGCCGTCGGTGCGCTCGATGAGACGGATCAGCTTGTCGTGGCCCGTCTCCTCGGCCGCCGTCACGGCGCCCTCGTGGACCTCCCGGTACTGGTCGCGGATCCGGGCGAGCGTCGGCGCGGCGGCGGCCGCGCGTGCGGCGACCCTCGGGTCCCGCGCGGCCCGTTTCTTCCAGTTGCGGCCGAACATCACATAGAAGACCAGGCCGACGAGGGGAAACGCCAGCAGCACGAGGAGCCAGGCGAGGGTGGTGGTGGGGTCGCGGTCGTCGGTGATCAGGACGATCGCCACCACGATCCAGTAGGCGACGAGCAGGACGGTGAGGATCGCGGTGATCGTCGACCCGTCCCAGGTCACGGCTGGCTCCGGGCGGTGGTGGGGGCCGGCTCGGTCATGGACGCCTCCTTGGGTGGTCTGCTCGGGATACTAGGGCCGGCGCGTCGCTCCGCAGCTCACCCATGGAGGGTGAGATCGGGCCGGGGAACCCCCGAGGGAGGGAGCCGAGCCGGAAGCGCCGGCGACTCCGTGCGGTTCGTGTTCCTCCAGACGGATGCCGGGGCGCCATGGGGCGACGACGAGCGGCCTGGCGGAACAGGAACCGCAGGGTGGGCGCCCGAGCGGGGGTCCAGTGCCCCACTGTGGGCGAGGGACTGGCGCCCAGGTCTGAGTGGACGCGAGGAAGGAGCCGTCCGGCAACGGGTCCCGGTCGGGGCCGGGTGTAGGCTCGATGCACCGAAGATCCGGCCCGCGACACCGTCGAGACGGCCCGGCCTCCGGCCCGGCGGAAGTCCTGCGAGGAGGCACGATGAAGCTGAATACGTGGCTGCGGAGGGTGCTGGCGGTGGTGGCCGCGATCCTCATGACGGTCCTGGTGGCGGGGTGTTCCGGGGCCGGATCCAGCAGCGAGGAGATGCCCGCTGTCGATCCCGCGCCCGCGCAGGACGGTGGGGTCGCGATGCCGGAGAAGGGTGGCGACGAGGACACCGCCGGCGACGGGGACCGCCTCATCATCCGCAACAAGACCATGCGGCTCGAAGTCACCAGCACGGCGGAGGCCGTGACCGGCATCCAGGACCTCGCCCGCACCTACGAGGGCACCGTCGTCAACATGCAGGTGGCCACGGACAACGGCGAATGGCTGTACCACTACGACGAGCGCGGCAACCTCGTCGGCGACGGCACCGCCCTGCGCGGCTGGGTGACCGTCCGCGTCCCCACCGATGCGTACGAGGACTTCATCGCGGACGTGGCCAAGATCGGGAAGGTCACCTACCAGTCCGAGGCCACCGACGACGTGACCCAGGAACACGTGGACCTGTCCGCCCGCCTGGAGAACATGCGCGCCCAGGAGGTGCGGCTGAGGGAGTTCTTCGAGGCCGCCAAGAACGTCACCGAGATGCTGGCCATCGAGACTGAGCTGGGGCGCGTCCGCGGCGAGATCGAGTCGCTCGACGCCCAAGTCACCTGGCTGGAGCGGCAGGCGGCGATGGCGACGGTGTCGGTGGAGCTCACCGAGCCGCAGGCTGTGGTCAGGCCCGACGGCGGGTCCTGGGGCTTCGTCGACGCCATCACGAGCGGCATCCGCGGCGCGGCCCAGGTGCTGACGGTGACGCTGACGGTGCTGATCGCCTCGTCGCCGCTGTGGCTGACCGCGCTGATCCTGTTCTTCCCCATCCGGGCGTGGATCCGGCGTCGTCGCGCCAGGGCCGCCGCGCCCGCGGCACCGGCGTCGGTGCCCCCCGCCGCCGCCCCAGCCCCGGCGACCGACGGGGACGCCACCCCGCCCCCCGCCGGCTGACCTGAATGTCACGCTGAGGGTCGAGTACGCCACTCAGCGTGACAATCAGGCGATGACAATCAGGCGAACCACTGATCGGTCATCATCCGATCCGGCACGTCCCTGCCGAGAAGAGCATTGATCAGCAGCTTCCGCGCATCCCGGCGCGCGATGCCTGCTGAAGCCCGCAAGGCAGCACGAGCAGATCGGCCGACGGTGCAGGATGTCCCTGTGACGACTGCCCACCATCTCCGGCCCGTGCGATGGCCGCAGCGGTGGCTGGCGCGGATCGACACAGCCCTGTTCATCATCGGTGCCCTTGCAGCCATCTGGCTGGCGTACCTGACCTTCGTCGAGGGCATCCGCCCAGGCTGGCCCATGCTGCTGATGGTCGTGTTCTGGGCGCTGGTGGCCTACCTCGTCCTGCCCCGCGTCCACCGCATCCTCACCCGGATCTACCTGCCCGACTACTTCATCGGCCGCACCCGCACCTCCGACGGCCTGCTGGGGGACCCGGTGAACCTGGCCTTCTTCGGCGACGAGGCGCAGATCCACCGTGCCATGGTGGCGGCCGGCTGGACCAGGGCGGACGACCTGAGCCTCCGCACTGGCTGGGGGATCGTGACGAGCACGCTGCGCCGTCGAAGCTACGCCGCCGCCCCGGTGAGCCCACTGTTCCTGTTCCGCCGCCAGCAGGACTTCGCCTACCAACAGGAGGTCGCGGGGAGCCCGTCGAAGCGGCACCATGTGCGGTTCTGGCGCTGCCCCGACGGCTGGCTGCTGCCCGGCGGGTTCGCGGTGGACTGGCTCGCCGCCGGCACCTACGACCGGCGGGTGGGCCTGTCGCTGTTCACGCTCCAGGTGACCCACAAGATCGACCCGTTGGTCGACGACGAGCGCGACCACATCATCGCCACCGTCCGGGCCGCCGAACCGCAGGCCCACCTCACGGTGCTGAACGACTTCTTCACCGGGTACCACTCCCGCAACGGCGGCGGCGACCTCATCCAGACCGACGGCGACCTGCCGATCCTCAACCTGACCGCGCTCGACGTCGAGCCCGACACGACGGCGCCGGCCCAGGTGCCGGTCGTCCGGCGGGCCCGCCGACGTCCCGCCCAGGTCACGTTCGGGGTGGTGGTCACGAGCCTGCGGGCACTGTCGTTCCTGAGTATCGGCGCGCTGCTGCTCGTGGGCAGGTCGGCGCTGGCGGGGGCCGGCGGGCAGGACCAGCGGGCGGTCACTCTCCTCGCGATCGTCGCCCTCGTCGCCGGCCTTGCGGACGTGGTCTTCGCCGTCGGCGTGTACCGCGGCCACAACTGGGCCCGGCTCGCCCTCTGCGCGCTGAGCGTGATGGGCCTCGGTGCCACTTTCACGTCCCGCACGTTCGGGGAGGAGCAGGGTCCGCTGGGCCTGTCGCTCATCCCGCTGGCGATCAGCGTGCTGATGCTCATGGCCCTGTCCAGCGAGGCTGCTCGCGGCTTCACCACCCGAGATGACTGAGGAGACACCGGATGCGCGCACGACTGATCGCGGCCCTGGGAGCGGGGGCGGCCATAGCCGGGGCGGTGGCCCTGCGGCGACGCGTTGAGCGGCGGCGCCCCGCCGTCGACGCGGTGGCCCCGGACCTCCGCGCCCCGTGGCTGTACCTGCTACCGGAGGAGCACTCGGGACGGCCTCCCCGTCGCCATCCGGCGGTCGAGCAGTTCGCCAACCGCGCCATCGTCCGCGGCGGCGCGGTGCCACAGCGCTTCGACGAGTGGAGCACCGGGTTCCTGTACGAACCTCCCGGGCGCGCCGGGCCGTCGGGGGCCGTGCTGTGGATCCACGGCGGCGGAATGATCACGGGCATGGCGGCGATCAACCACGGGGTGGGGATGAGGGTGTCGCGCGAGTTGGGGATCCTCGTCGCGACGGTGGACTACCGCCTCGCTCCCGAGCACCCCTTCCCGGCCGCGCTCGACGACTGCATGGCCGCGCTCCGATGGCTGCAGGACAACGCCGAACGCCTGGGGATCGACCCATCACGGATCGCGGTGGGCGGGGAGAGCGCCGGCGGCGGCCTGGCCGCGATGGTCACGCAACGCGCCCTCGACGAAGGCGTCCCCGTCGCGTTCCAGGTCCTGATCTACCCCATGCTCGACGACCGCACGGTCCTCCGCGACCCCGGTCACCGCGGCCAGATCCTCTGGACGTCGTCGCACAACCGGCACGCCTGGGAGTGGTTCCTCGGGCATCCGGTGCGCGAGGAGGAGGACCGTCCCTACGCGTCCGCGGCCCGCCGCCGCGACGTCACCGGCCTGCCGCCCGCGTGGATCGGCGTGGGTGACCTGGACCTGTTCCACGACGAGGACCTCGAGTACGCGCGGCGGCTCGAGGAGGCGGGCGTGGCGGTCCAGCTCGAGGTGGTGCCGGGAATGCCGCACGGCATGGACATGGTGCCGGCGCCGTCGATGAAGGCGTTCACAGCGTCCTGGGTCGCGGCCCTGCGGCGCGCCCTGGCGGACCCGGACTCCACCGGTCAGTGACCCGCGCCATGTAGCCGATCGCCCCGCGTGGGCGGGGTGGGTGGGTGGGTGGGTGTGGTTTGAGCCGATGGATGGGTTCGTGGCGCGCCCCACGCTCAGGCTGAGCGCGCGCCGATCCGCGAACCCATCCATCGGCTCAAACCACACCACCGACGGGGGCGGCTACCTACCAGGATCCGGCCTTGGGCTGGCGTGCCTGCTCCTCCTTCAACACCTTCTTGTGCGTCTCGCGCTCGTCGGTCAGCCATCCCGGCGGGTCGGCGATCAGCGCGCCGATCTGGTCCGCGGTCAGCGCCTCGGTGATGCCGCCCCGGGCGAGCCCGGAGCGGGAGACGCCCAGCTTCTGGGCGACCACGTCGCGCGGGAAGGGCCCGTTGCGGCGGAGCTCGACGAGCCACGACGGCGGGTTGTCGCGGAGGGCGTCCAGCTCGTCGCGGCTGATCGGCGTGGTCTGGAACTCCTCCGGCGCCGCGGGCAGGTAGATGCCCAGCTTGGCGGCCGCGGTGAGCGGCTTCATGGTTTGGCTCATGCCGTGAGCCTAGCCGTGCGCCGTCGTCTCGGGGAGGTGGCGATGCGCCCAGGCGCTCACCCCACGAGCGGGACGGCGATGACGAAGAACGCCAGGAGGGAGAGCAGGTCCTGGATGACGGTGGCCAGCGGGCCGCTGCCGAAGGCGGGGTCGCGGCCGGCCCTCGCCATCGCCCAGGGCAGGAGCATCGCGACGATGGTGGCCAGTGAGCAGGCGGCCAGCAGGGCGAGCGCGAGCGCCAGGGCAAGGTTGACCGAGCCGAACGCGAGCCACACCGCCGGGAACGCCAGCACGGCGAGCAGGAGACCCATCGCCAATCCGGTGAGCGCTTCGAGACGGAACGCCCGCCGCACGTGGGCGTTCACCGACAGGCCCCGGATGATCAGCGCCTCCGTCTGGGTTCCGACGGCGTCGGCGAGGTACACCACGCCGGGCACGAAGAACGCGAGCCGGATGTCGGACTCGATGGCCTCCTGGTACCCGCCCATCATCCAGGCCGACAGCGCCGCCCCCACCAGGCCGGCCAGCAGCCACGGGAGGCGATGCCACAGCCGCCGCTTCAGCGGCTCCTCGAAGGCCCGCCGGGCGGACGCCGTCGACCTCAGGTAACCGCCGAGGCGGGCGAAGTCGGCGTCGTGGTCGCGGAGGAGGGCGCCGATGAGGCGCGTCGGGGGGACCAGGCCGCGGAACCGGCCGTCATCGTCGACGACGGCGAGGCTCGACTCGCCGTGCCGCACCGCCTTCCACGCGGCCTGCTCCTCGTTGAACCCGCCGTGGATGACGGGGGGATCCGCGTCCATGACGTCGGCGGCGGTGAGGTGGCCGGGGGCGGCGAGCAGCGCGGCGATGGGGATGAGCCCGAGGAGGCGGGAGTCGGGGGAGGAGAGGACCACCACCTCGTCGACCGACTCGTATGCCCGTCCGGCGAGCGTCGCCCGGATGTCTGCGACGGTGTCGCCGGGGTGGCAGGTGGGCACGTCGGCGATGACGTACTGCTCGATCGAGCCGGGGAGCAGCGGGGCCTCGGTCGCGACCGGGCCGGGGGTGGAGTCTGTGGTGTCCATGGTGTGGCCTCCGTGCGTCCACGCTAGTGCGCGCCGACGGCGGGTGCTGGCGATCCGGGGCGTTGCGTCCGGGCCGCGGCCGGGCGCGGGGTAGCCTGCGCGGGTGGACACACCGTCGAACCCCTCCTCCGGCCTGCGCATCGGCTTCGTGCCCGGGGTGACGCTGACCAAGTGGCGGCGGATCTGGGAGGAGCGGTTCCCGCGGGTGCCGCTGGAGGTGCTGGAGCTGACGGTCCCGGAGCAGCGGCGGGCGCTCGTCGACGACGCCGTCGACATGTGCTTCGTCCGGCTCCCCGTCTCCACCGAAGGCCTGCACGCGATCCCGCTGTACGACGAGGTGCCGGTGGCATGGATGTCGAAGGACCACGAGCTGACGGTCCTGGACGAGCTGACGGCGGAGGACCTGGCCGACGTCCGCGTGATCGACGACGCGGAGCCCGAGAGCATCGAGCTGGCCAGCTACTCGGCGGCGGTGCTGCGGGTGCCGATGTCCGTGGCCCGCTCGGGCAGCCGCCGCGACATGGTCTACCGCCCCGTCGTCGATGCCCCGCCCACGACGGTGGCGCTGGCCTGGCGCGCTGACAACGACAGCGAGTGGATCGAGGAGTTCATCGGCGTGGTGCGCGGCCGGACGGTGAACAGCTCCCGGTCGGCCCGCGAGCGCGGGGATGAGGCCAAGCCCGCCGAGAAGGCGCGGAAGGCGACCGCGCCGGGGAAGACGATGCGCCCGCCCGCGCGCGGGAGGCGGCCGCGTCGCCGGTGACGGTGCTGCGAGGCTGCCGGTGTCGCGGATGAGGGCGTCGCGCCGGTGTCCGCCGTGCCTGGCCCGCTGTGCGCTGGCCGACTTCTGCGGTTTCTGTTCCTCCAGGCTGCCCCTCGATGCCGATGGGGCCCCGGGGATCGGTCTGGAAGAACAGGAACCGCAGCGTGCGGCTCGCGGCCCCCAGCGGCTTAGGCGTCGTCCGGTCCCCGCGCCAGCCCTATGTCCCTGCGCCTGCCTGAAGTCTCTGCGCCTGCCTTGCGTCCGCGCGCCTGGCTTGCATCTAGGCGCCTGTCCTGGAGCGCAGGCGCGGAACGATAAGGCAGGCGCCTATAGCCCGGGCGGGCGGACTGGTCGACGGGCGAGCGGGCGTGCAGGACTCGGACTGCCCGGCGGTGAGTGGTCCACTTGGCGGCGGGACGCGCCGTCGGCCAACCTCAGGACCGTGGTCCGCGACGCGGAAGGCGTGAGGAGCCGAGCGACGGGGGGCCGAGGGTCGCGGCGATGAGCCGACCCTTGTCGCGCACCGGCATCCGGGCGAACATTCCCCACATGGCCTTGGCGAGCCCGGGGGCGGTGGAGTCGCGGGACATGAAGTCGCGCTGGGCGGACGCCGGCAGGCGGCCGAAGGCGTCGAACAGTCCCAACGTGCCGGCGACGTCCAGACGCAGCAGCGCACGGAGCCCCATCTCTCGGAACAGGTCCGCAGGTCCGAAGGGGTCGGCTGCGCCGGCCCGATCCAACTTGCTGGCCCTGGCCGACGCCCCCGCCTGATCCGACGCTCCGGCCCGACCCGACGCGCCGACGGACTGGGCACGCCCGCCGCGACCTTGACCTCCCGCGACTTCGCCACCCAGGGACCCCGCTTTCTCACCTGAGTGACCGCCCGCGACCCTCGCCGCGACCTCACCAGCCAGACTGCCCGCCCGGGCCAACGAGTGCGCCACCGAGTACCCGGTCACAAGGTTCCCGCCGCGACCCGCCGTCCCCACCGCCAACGTCCCCGGCACCGCTGGCGCCCCGCGACCGCGCATGGGGATCCGCACCACCTCGCGCTCCAGCGGCGCGTTGACGACGCCCTCCGCCACCCCCCGCGACACCAGACGCCGCCGTAGCCGCGCCTTCAACTCGTCGATCGGCAGGCCCGGCGCCGCCGCGAGGCATGTCTCCTCGAGCAGCATCCGCCCTTGTCCCAAGGGGATGGCGTAGAGGAACGACGGCGTCCCCGTCGGCTCGGCGTCCGCGGACCAGTCCGTGCGCCAGTCCATCAGCAGGGCTGGGGCGCCGGCGAGGGCCGGGGCCGCATCGTCGGCCGAGACCACGATCCCGTACGCCGTCTGCGCGGGAGAGGGATCATCCGGCACCAGGCCGCCCGGCCGCGCCCCCCGCGCGTCGACCACCACCCGCGCCTCGCCGCGCAGGTCCGAGACCTCGTCGTCGGTGAGGCGCCCCCGTCGGACCTCGACCCCGTCGAGGGGGAGAGCGGCCTGGAGGGCGGCGTTGTCGAGAACCAGATAGTCGCGGGGGAGCCGGTACTCCCCGTGCGCCCGGAGCACGGGCCCCGCCACCCGCGACCTCACCACGGACTCGGGCAGCGCCCCCAGCTCGTCGCCCCAGATGCCGTAGGTGGGGATCCACGCCGCGCCTGGGCGAGGGTCGACGGCGAGCACCCGCAGCCCCAGCGCCGCGCACCGTGACGCCAGCGCCCGCCCGGCCGGCCCCAGCCCCACCACGGCGACGTCGAATCTGGTTGCGCTGCTCACGCGGCCATGGTGCCACGGGTTTGAGCCGATGGATGGGTTCGCGACGCGGCCCACGCTCAGCTCACGCGGGGGGCCGCGCGCGAACCCATCCATCGGCTCAAACCCCTCCCCCCCAGCCCCCGCTCCTGCAGCGGATTGCCGCCTGGACGGAACCTCGCAGCTACTGCTCGAACCGCACCATGTTGTTGAACACCCACTGGTCGGCGCGGAAGTAGTACCAGGTGCCGTCGGTCCTCTGCGCGGCCTGCACCACCCCCAGCGACAGGATGTAGCTGCGACACCCGCCGCGACCCGTGACGGCCGTGTCGCACTCCGTCTTCCACTGCCGGCCGCCGGAGATGAACACCCGGCCGCCGGAGTCGTTGGCCAGCGGGTTGTCCCCCCACTGCTCGCGGGGCATGTACGGCAGGTACGTGAGATTGTTGAACACCCATGCGGTGGTCTTGACGTACCGGCCGCCCGTGTAGGTCACCGTCGTGGCCCAGATCTCGGTGCGGCACCGCACCGTCTGCGAGTACGGCTCGCACGTGGTGCGCCACTCGCGGCCGTTGACCTGGTGGTAGCCGGGGGTGGAGTAGACGTCCACGTCCGGCTTCCACGTCATCTCCGGCACCGACGACGGGCTGGGGAACACGCTCGCCTTCAGCGCGGAGGCCAGGGCGCGCCGCTCGTCGGCCTTCACCGTCGTGGACGTGGAGGCGGCCGCCGCCTGGCTGGCGTTGGCGTACGAGTAGCCGGACCAGCCGAGCCCGGCCGACGTGACGGCCCGCGCCTGGGCCACCGAGTTGGGGATGGTGTTGAGGTAGAGCGCCGCGCCGGAGACCATGTGCCGGCCCGTCTCGCTCTTCACGCGCACCAGGAACTGGTTCCAGGACGTGAACATCGCGGCCTGGGCGGTGTCGTGCTGGCGCTTGTAGTTCATCACGACGACGGCGTCGACCAGCTTCGCGCACGCCCAGCCGTACCAGTCCTGCAGGACGCTGACGTAGGGCTCGGTCTGCTGCCAGGTGCGGGTGGCGGAGGGCCCGTAGCCGTAGGAGACGGCGTTAACCGTGAACACCACCGACGGGTCCGCGGCGGCCACCGTCTGGCCGGCGCGGCGGACGACGGCGGTCACCTGGTCGCGGCGCCACTGCGCGAACTGCTGGTCCGACGGCAGGGGCTTGTCTGAGCGCCCGGTCGCGGCTGCGAACCGCTGCAGCGAGGTCGCGGAGTAGCCCCAGTCGTTGCCGGCGATGGTGCCGCTGCGGTCCGGGTAGCGGATGTAGTCGAGGTTGACGCCGTCGACGTCGTAGTTATCGACGATCGACCTCACGCCCGCGACGATGTAGTCCACGGTCGCCGGGTTGCCCAGGTCCACGTAGGAGTTGGCGCCGACGATCTCCACGCCGTCGTACCGCTTGTCCAGCCAGCGATTGCCGCCCGAGGCGGACGGGCCGTGGGCGTTGTACGCGTGGGCGGGGTCGGCGGGCGCCGTCGCGCTGTTCCACAGGGTGCCCACGTTGAACCAGGCGTGCACGCGCAGCCCGGCGGCGTGGGCCTGGCGGATCACCTCGGCGAGCGGGTCGAAGGGGGCGGGTGTGCCGATCGTCGAGCTGCGCGGGTAGGTGGACTCGTTGCAGAAGCAGTCGAACCGGCGTGCGGTCTGCACGAGGATGGTGTTGTAGTTGGCGGCCTTCGCGTCGGCGACCACCTGGGTGATCTGCTGAGCCGACGACAGGCCCGGGTTGAACGCGTCCACCCAGACCGAGCGCCACTGCGAGGCGGGGGCGGCCGACGCCGGTGTCGCGGGGAAGGCGACGGCGGCGAGCAGCGCCGCGAGGACGACGGTGATGAGCCTTCTCATGTGATCCTCCGAACCGTGGACCCGGGGTCTGGGAGGAGAGTCGCGGCGGGCGCGGACGGTGCGGGCGTCGGGGCTGCTCGAGGAGCCACCGGGGCTCCCATTGTACGCCGGCGGGCCGGTTCATCCTGCCCTTACGGGGAGCCGGGTCACCCTGCCCCTACGGGGAGCGGGGTCGCCCTCTGTCCGTTGTTTGAGCCCGGCCGCGAGGAGCGTCAGCGTCGAGGCCGCCTTCGGCCACGCACCGCCGCGCCCACCGCGGCCACGACGAACACCGCCGACAGCACCAGCATCGCCGCCACCGACACCGCCAGGTCGGGCACCGAGGACATCCATCGATGGTCGAGCAGCGGCATGCCCGTGCGCGGTGGCACGAGCACCAGCGCGAAGACGAGCGCGAGCGCGGTCGCGACCCCGGCCGCCCCGAAGGCGATCCTCGCCATGGGCCGACGGCGGCGTGTGACCGCCCACCAGATCAACGTGCCGGCCTGCGCCACCGGCAGCCCCAGCATGAGGAGGGGCGCCGCGCTCACCAGAAGGTCCGGCTCCGTCGGGAGGCCGCGGGTGCCCAGGATCGCGTGATGCAGGTCGTAGCGGAACCGCCACCAACCCGGCTGGTCCGTGCCCGCGCCCGTGTTGGCGAGCGCCACCACCCCGAGCCCCAGCTCCGGGGCGAGGGACAGCGAGCTCAGCGCCCGCGGGATGCTGCCTTCGTGCTCCCACAAGGTGGGACGGTCCGGGGAGTCCCAGCCCACGTCGTCGTCGGTGAGCTCCCACAGCCCGCGCACCAGCCACCCGCTGGCGTAGTCCGAGTGCTCGTCGGCCGCGCCGAGGGGTTCGCGCGCGGCGCTCAGCACCTCTGGGTCCATGGCGGTTGGGGTGCCGAGGTGCGCGCGGAGCAGGGTGGTGAGGTCGCGCGCGGTGGAGGTGAGGAGTGCCGACGGGGCCGCGTACGGTGCCGCGGGGCTGGGGGTCGGCGCGTTCACCCGTCGGAACCACGTGTAGTACGGCTCGGCGAGACCGTTCGCCTCGGCCGCCGCGAGGTCACCCGTCGTGGCGGTGAGCCCGAGCGGCTCCGCAACCAGGGTCTGCAACGCCCCCTCGAACGGCATCCCCGTCACCTGCTCGACGACGGCGCCCAGGACGGTGTAGCCCGAGTTGACGTAGGCGTAGGTGTCACCGGGCGCCGTCGCCAACGGCACCCCCGCGAGGTGGCGCGCCTCCTCCTGGAGGGTCGCGGACACGGGCCACGGCGACCACTCCAGGCCGACCTCGGCCAGCCCCGAGCGGTGCGCCAGCAGCTGCGCGACGGTGATCTCCGAGTGCGGCGGCCCGACGTCCGCGAAGGCCGTGAGGATGTCGCCGACGGGGGTGTCGAGGCCCAGCTCACCGTCGGCGATCAGCTGCTGGACGGCCAGGCCGGTCAACTGCTTCGACGTGGACCCCAGGACGAACGGAGTGTCCACCGTGACCGGGACACCGGGCCGCGCCTCGCCGTAGGTGCCCTCGAAGTGCACCTCGCCGTCGACCACGACCACCACCGCCAGGCCGGGCAGCCGCATCTCCTCCACGCGCTCCGAGAGGAAGGCGTCCAGGTCCTCCTCGGAGGCCCACGCCGGCTCCGGGGCGGCGACGGCGAGCGGCGAGATGCTTCCCCACAGCAGGGCCGCGACGACCGGCGCCATCGCCCACCGGACGGCCGCGCCCCCAGAGCGTCGTCCAGCCCGTGACGCGGTCCGCGGTGCCATGTCGCCTCCCTGCGCCTCAGTATCTGGGCGACACCGCGGCCCGACAAGGCGCGGATCTCCCGCGCACCGCGGCGCGCCGACCGGTTCGTTGCCCCGCGACCCGATCCACGCCCTGGTCGCGCTCGGGCGGGGGCGTCAGTCTCCGGCGACCGCGCGTTGGATCTCCGCCACGTCGATCTTCTGCATCGTCATCATGGCCGCGAAGGCCCGCTCCGACACGCCCGGCTCCTCGGACTCCATGGCGTCGGTGAGCACGCGAGGCGTGATCTGCCACGACATCCCCCACCGGTCCTTGCACCAGCCGCAGGCGCTCTCCTGCCCACCGTTGCCGACGATCGCGTCCCAGTAGCGGTCGGTCTCGGCCTGATCGTCGGTGGCGATCTGGAAGGAGAACGCCTCGCTCTGGGGGAAGTTGGGGCCGCCGTTGAGGCCCATGCAGGGGATCCCGCAGACGGTGAAGTGGACCGTCAGGACGTCGCCCTCCTTGCCTCCGGGGAAGTCGCCGGGGGCGCGGTGCACGGCCTCCACCCGGCTGTCGGGGAACAACGAGGCGTAGAACTCGGCCGCCGCCTCGGCGTCCTTGTCGAACCACAGGCAGATCGTGTTCTTGGGCGTCGCCATGTTCCATCTCCTTCGATGTGGACAGGCAGCCACGGTAACCCGGGTGGGGTGTCGCGGCAATGGGTTTGGCCTGCTGGTCGGCGGATCTGGTGGCGTAGTCGGCACCAGATCCGCCGGTCAGGCGCGCCCGACGGCGACGACGGGGTGAGGACCCCGCTGCGGTCGGCGTAATACGCCGGAGCGCATGATCCGAGCCCCGCAGCGGCGTCTCAATCCTGGGCGTCCAGGCCGGCGGCGGTGCCGTCGTCGGGCACCAGGCGCAGCCGCGGCGCGGGCTTGGGGGCCGGAGGGATCGTCGAGGCGCCCCAGGCCCCGGCCACGCCGATCAGTTCGTCGGTCCGCTCGTTCAACGCGTCCCGCTTCACCCCGGACAGCGGATACGACGGCAGGGGGGCGTCGGCGCCCGGCCCGGCGAGGTCACCGTAGGCGGTGCCGCCGGAGGTGGTGTCCTGGTAGCTGGCGTGGAAGCCGTTCAGCCACCCCGACAGGCCCCCCACCGCGGTGCGGAAGCGGATCCACCGGTGGTTGTCCCATCCCCACGTGGGCACCTCCCCCGGCCGGTCGCCGGCGAATGCGTTGACCAGCTTCACCGCGCCCAACCGGCCCCGCTCCGCGAGATCCGTCACCACCTTCGGCGGCATGGACAGGTTCATGCCGCCCTCGGAATGGTCGTGGTGCACGGTGACGATGCGGTCGCGGTACCCGGGCATCACCAGCTGGGCCCCGTCCACCCACTCGCGCGCGGTGTGGACCATCAGCAGCCCGAACGACACCCAGGACCCCACCCCCTTCGTCGGCAGCGGGAACCAGGGGCGCTGGAGGCCGGCCGAGTTGCTGGTGGGCAGGTAGCTGTTCTCGGACTGGTCCTGCGACTTCGACCTCCCCGGGGGGAACCCGCCCAGGTTGAACGCGAACGTGGGGTGCTTCGGCAGCGGGGAGTCGAAGAAGTGCACGGGCAGGTTGGCGCAGAGGCCGCCGTCGGTGAACCACACGCTGGAGAACGTCAGCCGGCTGGAGTCGTCGCGCTGATTCTCCGGCAGGGTGTAGTCGACGGCCCACAACCGCACCGCCGAGATGAGCACGGGGAAGCTGAGCGACATGCGGGTGGGCACGATCACGGGCAGGTCGTCCGGGACGGGCCACGGGTGGAGGGTGCGCCCGTCGAACTGGCGCGTCTGGGTGGCGGCCTGATCGTCGCCGCCGACGGACCCGCCCGAGGGCCCGGCAGCGGAGCCCGCCTCCGGCCGCGGTCGGCGGGTGGGGGGATGGGCCACCATCCAGTCCACGACGTCGGCAGGGAACAGCTCGCGCATCTCGTCGGGGTCGAAGTAGAACTCCTGCGTGGTCCACGGCATGGCCATGGGCTGGTGGCGGGTCAGGTTGGTCGTCATCACGCGCAGGGTCACCCCGCCGCGACGCAGGTCGCCGAACGTCAGCGGCTCCGCCCCGGGCGCGCGCCCGGCCAGCGACTGGATCTTCTCGTACAGCCACGGGGTGAGCGGCGTGGCGTCGCCAGCGCCGACGCCCTCCATGCCCGTGCACATGCCGAAGCCCTCCTCCGCGACCCGCCCGAACGTCCGCAGCGCGCCCAGCAGCACGCCCACCGCCGCCCCGAGGAGCAGCAGGAGGAGGCCGCCGACGATGCCCGCCACCGACGCGATCCCCTCGCCCAGCGCGCTCACCACCACCAACACGAGCCCCAGCAGCGCCCCGATCAGCGCCTCCTTCCAGAACGCCCGCAGCAGGCCGCCCACCAGGGCGCCCGCCTTGCCGTCCTTCTTCGCGGCCACCGACATCAGCAGTCGGAAGAGCGGGGCTGCGGTCGCCGTCGGCTGGAAGAAGGAGGCGAGCTTGGACTGGCCGCCGGGCCCGACCGAGGCCAGCTCGTCGGGCATGGTGTCGAGCCCCTCGAACCCGCCGGAGTGTCGCCCCAGCTCCGCGGCGGCCGCGGCGGCGGCGGCGATGGCCCCGGCGGAGGCGCCGCCCACGTTGGTCAGCGTGTAGGTCTTCGCCAGCTCGGAGACGGCGCGGGGGTAGATCACGCCGCTGGTGATGCCGCCCTTCATGACGATGTCGCAGCGCAGCGACGGTGCGGCGAACGGGCTGGTGGATGCTGCGGTGGTCATGGTCACTCCTGGGTTCCGAAAAGCTTGGCGTGGTAGCTCGCCACCACTTGGCGGCACATGGTGCTGTAGGGGGCGTGGTCGGCGACAAACCGGCTGACCTCGACGAGCCGTCGCTCGTACTGCGCGAGCAGCTCCGGGTCGTCGGGGTGCCTGGCGGCGTTGTTGCGCGCCTCCACCACCGACTCGAGGTGCGCGATCAGGTCCAGCAGGCGGTCTCGGCGGTTGGCCCGCACCCCGCGACGCTGGAGCGCGCACACACGGATCGTCTCGGCGCCCTTCGCGCTGCCGTTGCGGGGCCGCACCCAGCCGTCGTCGACGGTGCCGGTGCCCCACACGAACTCCAGGTGCTTCTCCGGGAAGTCGAGGTAGGGGTGCAGCAGCAGGCGCTTCTCGCTCCTCTCCGACCCGGGCGACGTGGCCCTCGGCGAGCCGGGGGCCAGTGGGAACGCGTTCGCCTTGCCAGCGGTGCGCGACTCCTCGGGGAGGTCCTGTTTGCGGGGGCTGTTGCAGTCGGTGCACGACGGCAGCAGGTTGGTCCACTCGCTGGCCAGCCAGTAGTAGCCGGGCGGCACGCGCTTGCCGTCGATCGTCACCTCACCCTTGGGGCGGTAGTGCTCGATGGCCACCGGCTGGGTTGCGGCGTAGTACGTCTCGCAGTAGGCGCACTTGCCGCCGAACGCCGCCTCCAGCGCCGCGCGGATGTCGGGATTCTTGTAGGCCTTGAAGCCGTCGTACTTCGCCTGGCCGTCCCAGGCGGCGTAGAAGTCGAGCGCGTCCTGCCGCTCCTTGAGCGTCTTGGCGTCCTTGAGGCTGGCCGGCTCGGCGGGCCGGGGGACCCGGCGCATCAGGAGCTCCCGGGCAGGTACCTGCCCCACAGCTCGGAGAGCTTGGCGGTCATCTCCTTGCTGGTGGGGGCGACGGTGTCGCCGGTCTCGCGGCGCTGGGCGATGTAGTCGGCGGCGGAGGTGAGGAGCAGCCGCTCGCGTTCGGTGGTGCCGAACTGCTCCAGCTCGTCGAGCCGCGCCCGGACGCGCGCCAGGCGGGCGGTCTGCTCGGGGGTGGGGTGTTTGAGGGCCATGAGGCGGTAGTAGCTCTCCCACAGCTCGGCCACCTCGGGGTCGTCGGTGGAGCCGAGGCCGAAGTGCTCGGAGGTGAGGAGTTGGTCGATCCGCATGCCGGTGACCGGGGGCAGGTCCGAGAGCGAGATGACGTCGCCCTGGCTGTTGCGGCGCATGACCACCACCTCGCCGTCGACGATGCCGCGCAGGCACAACGGGTCGTGTGTGGTGACGATGAACTGGATGCGCGGCATCAGGTTGCGTATCGCGGTGACGATCCGCAGCCGCCAACGCGGGTGGAGGTGGGCGCCGATCTCGTCGATCAGCACGATCCCCTCCGCCAGAGCCGACTGCGTCCACAGCCGCATGGTGGAGCGCAGGATGTCGCAGGCCATCACCACCATGGACTGGTAGCCGTCGCTGAGGGTGACGATGTCGGAGCGGGTCCGGCCCTGCCTGAGCAGCACCTGGTCGTCGTCGCGGAGGAGCTCGGCATCCTGGTCGAGGGCGAGCATCTCGTGGATGCCGCCGGCCACGTCGTCGAAGGTGTCGTCGTCGAGGGAGAGCAGCCAGGAGGTGGGGTCGGTGAGAGGGGCGACGGGGTCGAAGAGGTTGTCGACGCGCACCACGCGGTCGTCGCTGTGGGGCGACGGGGTGCGCGGCAGCAGCCGGACCGCGCCGTAGCCGAGCATCAGGGCCGCCACGGGCTCGGGGCCGGTGAACTCTTGTTGGCCCTTGGCCCATTCCAGGCGCAGCGGCTCGGTGCGGCCGGAGAGGTAGACCTCGACCACCCCCTTGCGGGCGCCGTCGCGCAGGAACTTGCGGGCGTCGATCCCGAGCTGGCGGCGCTGCTCGCCGCCCATCATGGTGAGCGCGATGGCATGCAGGACCGAGCTCTTGCCGCAGCCGTTCTCGCCGAGGAGGACGGTCCAGGGGCCGCGGTCGCTGGTGGAGCGGGCCAGGTCGATCTCGAGGTCGCGGATGGGGCGGAAGTTCTTGATCACCACCCGCTCGATCCACTGGGTGGCCTGGTAGTAGTTGCCGCGATCCGCCCCTCCCATCGTTGCGTTGAGGTCGTAGGCCGGCGCGCCCGGTTCGGCGCCGGACATGGGTGGGAGCTCGGGGCCCTGGGGTCGCGGCGGGGGTGGAGCGGGGGCGGGGGCGGCGGCCTCCTCCGGGGGCATGGACTCGGCGTAGCCGCCGAACTGCCGGTGGAGGGTGGGAAAGCCGTTGTCAGGGGCCGAGTTGAGGGCGGTGAGGCGGGCCTTGATGAGGAAGTCCCGGTTGAGGGCCAGGATGTCGCAGGTGACGCGCCCGCGCTCGGTCAGCGCCGTGATGGTGCCGTCGGCCTGGTAGCGGAGGTGCTCGTCTGGGTCGTCGACGAGGGGGTCGAGCAGGAGCGGCTGCTCCGCGGCGAGGCCGTCGGGGGAGGATGCGCGGTCACCGGCGACGGGGAACCGCGTGCCGCGGGAGCGGACGCAGTCGGCGCAGGCGGGGTAGAGGTTGTCCCACTCGTAGGTGAGCCACCAGTAGGCCTGGAGCGCGACGTCGCCGTCGGTGCCGACCGCCCCCCATGTGGGGCGATGGTGGGTGACGACGGCGGAGTCGGGCCCCTGCGCCTCGAGGGGGCGCTCGCAGTAGGCGCAGGTGCCGTTCGTCATGCCGAGCAACGAATCCAGGATCTCGGGGGCGTGGAGGACCGGGTCCGGATCCGGCCCGCGGAACCGCTTCTGCCGCCAGGCGTGCGCGGTTTCCTCGGTGAGCCTCTCCTTGTCAGCGGCGAGGACTTCGGGTTCGGCGGGTCGTCGGAGCCACATGGCACACCCCCTTGTTGCCGCGATTATTGCCGGGTTCGGCCGGGCTGGGAAGGGGTCGAACGGCGACATTTCGGGGGCCCCCCGGCCTGCCCCGTCGTCGCGGGCCCGTAGGGGTGGGGGGAGTTGAGCCGATGGATGGGTTCGCGGCGCGGGTCACGCTCACGCCACGCGGGAGCCCCGCCGCGAACCCATCCATCGGCTCAACGCACATCCCCGCCGCCACGAAAGCAACCATTGACACGCGTAATTGACACGCGTCAACACTCTGGGTTATCGTCGTGGCATGGTCACACCGTCGTCCCACGAGGCGCCCGAGAACACGCGCCCGGCCACCAGTGCCGACGTGGCGAAGCGTGCCGGCGTGTCACGGGCGACGGTGAGCTACATCCTCAACGGCAAGCAGGGCGTCAGCTTCACCGCCGAGACGCGCGAAGCGGTCCTGCGCGCCGCCGCGGAACTGTCCTACCAACCCAACGCCGCAGCCCGGTCCCTCGTGTCGGGGTCGGGGCCGATCGTCATCGTCATGTCGCACCTGCCGCAGAACGAGACCACCACCAGCGCGGTGTGGGCGCTGGCGAGCGCGCTTGCCGGCCGCGGGCTCCTGGCCACGTTCCTGCAGGTCTCCGGAAGTGTCGAGGAGACGGTGGACGCCGTCGTCGCCCTCAAGCCCCGTGCCGCGATGCTGGCATTCCCGGCCGCCGGCGACCTGGGCCGCCGGCTCACCGAGGCCGGGGTGAAGGTGGCGGGCCTGGGCAGCGAGGGCCTGGACTTCTCGATGGGCCGGGCCCAGGTGGAGTACCTCGTCGGGCTTGGCCACACGCGGCTTGCGTTCGCCGACGTGGTCGACAGCCAGGCTTTCGGGGTCCTGCCCCGCCGGGCCGAGGTGATCGCGGCCTGCGAGCAGGCCGGCATCCCGTCCCCAGTCGCCGGCGAGGTCGCCCGCGACGGAGTGGGGGCGAAGGACATCGTCGCCGCCTGGCACCGCGACGGCGTGACCGCGGTGTGCTCCTACAACGACGAGGTGGCCCTCGCCGTCCTCTTCGGCATCCGCGAGGCGGGGCTGCGCTGCCCGGAGGACATGGCGGTGGTCGGCTGCGACGACATCCCGGCCGCAGCCGTCGCGTATCCGCCGCTCACCACCGTCGCCCTCCACATGGACCGCGACGTCGGCTGGATCGTCGACGCGCTCCTCTACCAGTTGGGGATCACGGCTGCGCCGCCCGCCGCGCCGCCGGTCCCCCCGATCGGCATCACCCGTCGGGCGTCCGCCTGACCCTCACCACCATCCGGGTCGCCGACGACCCGGTTCTGCCCACGAAAGGGAAACCCTCCTATGCGCGCGCGCACACGGACCTCCATCCTCGCCCTCCTGGGCATCCTCGTCCTCCTGTTCCTCATCGGGTCGCTATGGGACCTGCAGATCTCCGAGAGATTCCACGACCAGTCCAACCTCTTCGGCGTTCTGGGCGCCGCATTCGGTGAATGGCCCTCCGGCCTGGCGCTGGTCATCGCAGGAACCATGCTGATCCTCGCCCGCAACCGGGAGCGACGCGCCGCAGGCGTCGGCCAGATCGTCGGAGGTGTGGTGTTGGTCCTCCTGGGGGCGGTCCTGACCGTGCTGATGCCGGGCCGCTACATCGACCTCAACCTGGCGCTCCTCGTCGTGATCGGGCTTGCCGCAGTAGCCGGGGCCGTGTGGCTCGCCCGCTGGCTGACCACGGAGGCGGATCGGAAGGTGGTCGTGCGCACGGCGCTCGTGCTGTTCCTCGTGGTGCTGGCCGAGATCGTCCTGGTCAACGTCGTCAAGGTGGTGTGGGAGCGCCCCAGGCTGCGGTTCCTCGCCGAGTTCCCCGAGGTGGCCTTCCAGCCCTGGTACGTCATCGGCAACGACGCCAAGGAGGCCTGGCTGGCCAAGGGCATCGACTCGGAGGAGTTCAAGTCGTTCCCCTCGGGTCACAGCGCCAACGCCGCGGCCCTCATGCTCCTGGTGATCCTGGCACCGCTCAAGCGGGCGTGGGCCAGGCACGAGACGCTGCTGCTGTGGATCGGGGCGGTGTGGGGCCTCCTCATCGCGCTCTCCCGCATCATCGTCGGCGCCCATTTCGTCAGTGACACCGTGGCGGGTTTCGCCATCACGTTCGCGATGGTCCTGGTGGCCGTGCGTGTTCTCAGGACCCGCGTGGGGTCGGCACCGGCACTCGAGACGGCCGCGGCATGATGGCCGCGCTCAAGCACCGCGACCTCATCAGCCGCCTCACCCTCGAGGAGAAGGCCGGCCTGACGTCCGGAGCCAACTTCTGGAACACCAAGGCCGTCCCCCGAGTCGGGATCGAGTCCATGATGCTCACCGACGGCCCCCACGGCCTCCGCAAGCAGGGCGGCAAGGCGGACCACCTGGGCCTCAACAAGTCCATCCCCGCCACCTGCTTCCCACCCGCCGCGACCCTCGCGAACAGCTGGGACGTCCGCCTCCTCGACGAGGTGGGGCAGGTCCTCGGCGCCGAGGCCGCCGCGGAGGACGTCAGCGTGCTCCTCGGCCCGGGCCTCAACCTCAAGCGCAACCCGCTCGGCGGGCGCAACTTCGAGTACTTCTCCGAGGACCCCTACCTCTCGGGCACGCTGGCCGCCGCGATGGTGCGCGGCATCCAGAGCGCAGGCGTCGCCGCTTGTCCCAAGCACTTCGCGGTCAACAGCCAGGAGACCCACCGCATGAACGTCGACGAGATCGTCGACACCCGCGCCCTCCACGAGCTCTACCTCGAGGGGTTCCGCATCGCCGTGACCGAGGGCCGCGCCCGCACCGTCATGAGCGCCTACAACCAGGTCAACGGCACCTACGCCCACCAGCACGAGTACCTGCTCACCGGGGTGCTGCGCCGTCGGTGGGGCTTCGACGGCATGGTGGTCTCCGACTGGGGCGGCACCGTCGACCGCGTGGCCTCCCTCCAGGCAGGCGGCAGCCTCGAGATGCCCTCGGCCGACGGCATGACCGACCGCGACGTCGTCGAGGCCGTACGCGCCGGCCGCCTCGACGAGGCCGTCCTCGACGCCCGCCTCGACGAGGTGCTCACGGTGCTGGCCGACAGCCGCGAAGCGATGGGCGGGGGCCGCCGGATCTCCGAGGCCGACGCGCACCGGGCCGCCGTCGACGCCGCCCAGCGCTCCGTCGTGCTGCTCAGCAACGACGGCGTCCTCCCGCTGGTGGACCCCGCGCAGCGCGTCGCGCTGATCGGCGAGTTCGCCGACGTGCCCCGCTACCAGGGCGCGGGCAGCTCACTGGTGAACCCCACCCGGCTGACCACCGCGCGCGAGGAACTCGCCCGGAGCGGGCTGCGCATCGCGGGCTACCAGCCCGGCTTCGACCGCCTCGGCGCCCCCTCCCCGCGGAAGCTCGAGAGGGCGCTCAGGCTGGCGTCGCGGGCTGACGTCGTCCTGCTCTTCCTCGGCCTCGACGAGGCCGGCGAGACCGAGGGCCTGGACCGGACCCACATGCGGCTGGCGGAGAACCAGCTGGAGCTGCTGCGCCGCCTGATCGCCATGGACCGCCGGATCGTGCTCGTCCTCTCGGGCGGCGCACCGGTGGAGCTGCCGTTCGCCGACGACTTGGCCGCCGTCGTGCACGGCTACCTCGGCGGCCAGGGCGGCGGGGAGGCGATGGCCGCGGTCCTGACCGGCCGCGTCAACCCGTCGGGCAAGCTGGCCGAGACCTACCCGCTGCGCTACGAGGACGTGCCGTCGTCGGCCTACTACGCGCGGGCCGAGGCCACCGCCGAGCACCGCGAGTCCATCTTCGTGGGCTACCGCTACTACGACGCGGTCGACCGCCCCGTGCAGTTCGCCTTCGGGCACGGGCTCAGCTACACCACGTTCGAGTACTCGGACCTGGCCGCGACACCCCGGCTCGCCGAGGTGACCGTCACCAACACCGGCGCCCGCGCCGGGGAGGAGATCGTCCAGGTCTACGTGTCGGGGCCGGACCGGGCGTTCCGCGCTCCGCGGCAGCTCGCGGGCTTCGCCAAGGTGGCGCTGGCCGCCGGGGAGTCCGCCCGGGTCGCCGTCGAGCTGCGCGAGCACGCCTTCGACTACTACAACGTCGACGTCGACGGCTGGGTCACCGAGCCGGGCCGGCACGAGGTGCTGGTGGGGGCGTCGTCGCGGGACATCCGGCTCAGTGCCCCCCTCGACATCGACGGTCAGGAGATCCCCTTCCCCTACCGCGACCTCCACCTCCCCGGCTACGGCACCGGCGACGTCAAGGCCGTCACGGCCGACGAGTTCTCGGCGCTGCTGGGCAGGCCGCTGCCGCCGTCGTCGTGGGACCGGACGCGCCCGATCGGCCGCACCGACCTCATCGCCCAGCTCCGCGGGCGCCGCGGGCCGGGCCGGGCGCTCGTCGGGGCGATCTCGCTCGCGCACCGCGTCCTGATGCGGGCCGGGCGCCCCATCGAGGCCAACTACACCCACTTCATCCTGGACCTCCCGTTCCGCAGCGTCGCGCGGATGTCGGGCGGCCGGGTGGACATGCCGATGCTCGACGCCGTCCTCCAGATGGTCAACGGGCACCTGATGCGCGGCCTCGGCCGCCTCATCCCCGCAACGCTTCGGCACCGACGCTCGCAGCGCACCTCCCACCAGCCCGAAACGAAGTGAGGACACTCGTGAACACCCGTCGTCAGAGGAAGGCTGCCGTCGTCGCCGAAGTGTCGGCTGACAAGGCACTCAAGAAGCAGAGGGCGGCCGAGCTGGCCGCGATGCCCCCCGCCGAGCGGAACGCGGCCAAGGCCGCCGACCGCGCCGCAGCCAAGGCCGCCGCGGCCCAGCGCAAGGCCGAGATCAAGGCCATGCCCCGCGCGGAACGCAAGGCCGCCAAACGCCACGACCGCGTGTACCGCATGGTGTGGCACCGGCCGCGCCGGGCCGTGGTGTGGGTGGCGGTGCTGCTGGTGGTGGCCCTCATCGCCGCGACCGTCGCGCCCTACGTCCGCGACTTCTCCCGCATGTTCTCCATCAGCATCGACTCCTCCACCCCCGCCGGCGAGGCCGCACGCGCCCAGGGTGCCCTGATCGCGGAGGAGATCTCCGACGAGGGGATCGTCCTGCTGCAGAACGACGACGCCCTGCTCCCGCTGGGTGACAAGGGCGTCAACGTGTTCGGCTTCTCGTCCTACACCATGCGCTTCGGCGGCGGCGGCTCCGGCGGCGCCGACCAGTCCGCCTCCAAGGACCTCTTCCAGGGCCTCGAGCAGGCCGGCGTTGCCTACAACGAGGACCTGCACGCCTTCATGCAGGCCGAGGGGGCGGGGGCCTCCGGGGGCAGCGGCAACGGCCTGCTCCAGATCCTCTGGTCCGCTGTGACGGGGGGCGGCGACGAGCCGCACGAGCCGGACATCGCCTACCTCACCGACGACGTGGTGGCCCAGGCGCAGTCCTTCTCCGACGTCGCGCTCGTGGTGATGGGCAACGACGGCGTCGAGATGCAGGACTTCACCGTCGACGAGCTGCGCATCACCGAGGGCCAGCGCGCCCTGCTGGACCGGGTGACCGGCGCCTTCGACAACGTCATCCTGGTGGTCAACAGCGGCAACGTCATGGAGCTGGGCTTCCTCGACGACTACCCGCAGATCAAGTCCGCGCTGTGGATCGGCACGCCCGGCCCGCTCGGCACCGTCTCGCTCGGGAAGATCCTGAGCGGCGAGGTGAACCCCTCCGGCCGCCTCACCAGCACCTACGCCTACGACGTGTCCAGCAACCCCGCGGCCGAGAACTTCGGCAACTACCGCTACGACAACATCAAGGGTCGCGGCCTGCTCGAGTACGAGGAGGGCATCTACGTCGGATACCGCTACTACGAGACGCGCTACCAGGGCGACGAGGCGGCCTACGCGGCGGCGGTGCAGTTCCCCTTCGGCCACGGCCTGAGCTACACGTCGTTCGCCCGTGAGGCCGCGGAGATGATGGTCACCGACAAGACGGTCACCGTCGACGTCGAGGTCACCAACACCGGCGAGGTGCCCGGCAAGGACGTGGTGCAGGTGTACTTCTCCGCGCCGTGGACCGACGGCGGCATCGAGAAGTCCGCCGTCGAGCTGGCCGGCTACGCCAAGACGTCGCTGCTCCCCCCGGGCGCTTCGGAGACCGTCACCGTCGAGTTCCCGGTGCGCGACATGGCCTCGTGGGACATGGCCGGGCAGGCCTACGTGCTCGAGCAGGGCGCCTACGAGATCAAGGTGGGCCGCGACGTCCACACGTTCGACTCCACGTTCCCCTTCGACGTGGCCGCGGACGTGGTCTTCGGCACCGACGAGGTCACCGGCACGGCGCTCGAGGGTCGCTTCGACTACGCCGACGGCGGCCTCACCTACCTGTCGCGTTCCGACTGGGACGGCACCTGGCCCACCAGCGACGACATGGAGCTGACCGCCTCGCAGGAGCTGCTCGACGCCATGGCCGCCGCGACCCCCGTCGCCGACGGCGAACAGCCCACCTTCGGCGCTGACAACGGCATCCAGCTGGCCGACCTCAAGGGACTCGACTACGACGACCCGGCCTGGGATCAGTTCCTGGACCAGTTCACGCCCGAGGAGATGATGAACCTGTTCAGCCGCGGCGCCTACCAGACCTACGGCGTGGAGCGCCTCGGCGTGCCGGAGGCGATCCTCCTCGACGGCCCGGCCGGCATCAACTTCCTCTTCGGGCAGGTCACGGCCGCGTCGTACCCGACTCAGGTGGTCATCGCCTCCACCTGGAACGACGACCTGGCCCGCCGCATGGGCGAGAACGTGGGCGACGAGGCCAACGCCTACGGCGTGCAGGGCTGGTACGCGCCGGGGATGAACCTCCACCGCACCGCCCAGGGCGGGCGGAACTTCGAGTACTTCTCGGAGGATCCGCTGCTGTCGGGGAAGATGGGCGCCGCGATGACCGCGGGCGCGCAGAGCAAGGACGTGCTGGTGTTCATGAAGCACTTCCTGCTCAACGACCAGGAGGTCAACGCGCGCTCCGGCGTCAACGTGTGGGCCAACGAGCAGGCCATCCGCGAGCTGTACCTGCGGCCGTTCGAGATCACCGTCAAGGAGGCCGACGCCAGCGGGGCGATGTCCAGCTTCGTGCACATCGGCCACAAGTGGTCCGGCGGCAACCCCGAGCTGCTGCAGGACGTCCTGCGCGGCGAGTGGGGCTTCGACGGCGTGGTCAGCACCGACGCGGTGCTCGGCGGGTTCATGGACAACCGGCTGGCGGTGCGCAACGGCAACGACCTCATGCTCGACGTGCTGAGCCCCAGCGGCAACATCCGGCAGTTGGAGAAGGCGTACGAGGAGGACCCCGTCGGGATCGGCAACGGGTTGCGGGACCGCGTCCACACGCTGTGCTACTCGCTGCTCCGGACGACGCTGTTCCAGTAGGTGCGAAGGGGGCGCGGCCCTGGTCTGGTGGCCGGGGTCGCGCCCTCCGTGCGTCTGCGGGGGTCGCGTCTGGCGGCTGGGTGGGGGGAGTTGAGCCGATGGATGGGCTCGCGGCGTGGGTCACGCTCACGCCAAGCGTGAGTCCCGCCACGAACCCATCCATCGGCTCAACGCACACCCCGGCCAGGGGTCCTCGCCGGGTCTGCAGGGTTCTCCGGTCCGCGCAGGCCTGTGCGGTGGATCTGGTGGCGACTACCCGCCCACTCCTGCCGGTGAGGGCCGGCCCCCGACGGGCCCCACGCGGGCCCCGCGGTGGTTGAATCGGAGACATCCGTCCCCGACCCTCGAGGAGTTCCCATGGCCCGATCCCTGGAGGGCCGCGTCGTCGCGGTGGTGGGCGCCACCGGCGTCCTCGGCGCGGAGATCTGCCGGGTGCTGACCGCGCGCGGCGCCGTCGTCATCCGTTCTGGCCGTCGCGGCGAGGTCGACGTGGTGGTGGACCTGCAGGATGCCGGCTCGGGTGACGCCCTCGTCGCTCACGCCCGGCAGCGGCACGGCCATCTCGACGGTGTGGTGATCGCCGCCGGGGTGGTGGCCTTCGGTCCGCTGGCAGACACCGAGGACGAGGTGATCGAGGAGTTGTTCCTCACCAACGCGATCGGCCCACTGTGGCTGGCTCGGCGCCTCATTCCCGCGCTGGCGGAGACCCGCGGGTTCCTCGTGAACCTGAGCGGGGTGGTGGCCTCGCAGCCGGTGGCGGGCATGGCCGCCTACTCCGCCTCCAAGGCCGCAACGGCGGCGGGGTTCGCGGCGCTGGGCCGCGAGCTGCGACGCTCCGGGGTGCTGGTGTGCGATGCCCAGCCGCCCCACACCGAGACTGGGCTGGCCACCCGCCCCCTCTCCGGGCAGGCGCCCGCGATGCCGCGCGGGCTGGACCCCGCCGTCGTCGCGGAGCGCGTCGTGGCCGCGGTCGAGCGCGAGGAGTCCAGGGTGCTCGCCGCCGAGTTCGTCTGACTAGGGCGGTTTCTCGTCACCCTGAACCCGTTGCCCCGAGAAACCAAACCGAAGCCAAACCCGCTGGTCAGCAGGCGGTCCCGGTTTCCGCTCCGCCGAGCGGGTCCCGCCGCCGGACCGTCCGCCTAGCCTGACTGGATGAACGACAGGTTCGCAGGCCCCCGAGTACTCAGATCCGGCGACGGCGACGTGACCGGCGCAGGCAACAACCTGGATCGATACCTGCTCGAGAGCGCCGCCTCGGGCGGGAGTCTCGCCGTGGTTGAGCACACGCTTGAGCCGAAGGTCCTGGCCGCTCCGGTGCATCGCCACAGTAGGGAGGACGAGTACAGCCTTGTGCTCGACGGCACCCTCGCCGTGATGGAGGAGGGCGAGGTGGCCACGGCCACCCGCGGAGACTTCGTCTTCAAGCCGCGCGGACGATGGCACACATTCTGGAACGCAGGCGAGGACCAGCTCCGCGTGCTGGAGATCATCTGCCCCGGGGGGATCGAGGCACTCTTCAGACGGCTCGCCGAACCCGGCGGGGAGTACTCGCCGGAGACGCTCCCCGCCCTGGCTGCGGAGTACGGGGCAGAGGTGGATTTCGACGCCACCATGGTCCTGGTGGAACGGTACGGGCTCAACTTCTGAAGCGCCGGCCTGGGACAGCTCTCGACTGGGTTCGCGGTGTGGGTCACGCTCACGCCACGCGGGAGACCCGCCACGGGTCAGGCCGGCGCGACGATGTTCCCGGCCAGGAAGAACACCCAGAACGCGACGGTCAGGCCGCTCGCGGCGATGCCAACCCACACCGGCCAGTGCCGATCCTGACGCTGGATGGCGTACACGCCGAGGGCGAGTCCGACCAGCGAGAACGAGATCGCGGCCAGCGGCAACAGCTGCGAATTGGATACCGTCACCTCGCCCTCATCGGCCGACGGCGCGGTCCAACTCATCAGCAGCGGCACAGCCAGCGCGACGAGGGCCACAAGACCGAATCCGAAGGAGGACCACGCCGCAAGGGTGGGGCGTGGAGCGGGGCCAGGTGGGGCCGGATTCCTCCGGTCGATCACGACGATCACCCCGACGATAGCGATGGCGAGCACGACTGCCACAAGTGTGACGAACATGGCCCCTCCCGGGATCTCACCGCCCTTACGGGCATATTTACATGCTATTCCTGGCTGAGGCCGCCCGTTCGTCATCGAGCATGTCCTCTGGCCCGAATGCCCTTCGTTCATCTACCCGGGGGGAGCCGTCTGTGCATATGCACGCAGAACGCTCCACAGGGAGAATTGCGCAGGTCTCGAAGGGTTCGACCGCGACGCCCACGACGCCTCATTGAGTGTCGGATCTCGGACGACAGACCGACCATGATCCGACACTCCGCGGCGCCTTCGGCGCGCCCGGCGCCGGGGAGCCGAGACTCCCCCTCAGCCCTCGTCCCCGACCGGGCGGCCCACCGTCATGACCTGCAGGGTCTCCGGGTCGAACCGCGCCGCGATGCCCGGGTCGAGGCGCGCCCCCAGGCCGTCGAGGACGGTGGTGAAGAAGGCGCGTGCTGCCACGGCGAACACGATGTCGGCCACCTCCGCTTGGGACAGGCCGGCGGCCGTCAAGGCATCGACGTCGGCCTGCTCGACGGTGCTTGGATCTGTGGCCACCTTCGTGGCGAAGGCGTAGACCGCCGCGTCCGAGGCGTCCAGCGTGGAGCCGTCGGGTTGATCGACCAGGTGCTGGAGCGTGTCCGGATCGTTGCAGACGTCGCGGAGGAAGCTCGCGTGCGCGACCGAGCAGTAGGTGGAGCGGAAGGCGCGGGCGGCCGCGATCGTCGCCAACTCGAACCTCCGTCGGTCCATGCCGCCGCGGATGGTGAGGTTGAGGGAGGCCCAGGCGTGGGCCACGTCCGGGCGGGACGAGAAGCATCCGGCGTAGTCGGGCAGGAGCCCCCAGGCCTTGCGCTGGGAGGCGTACCAGTCGGCGAGCGGGCCCTCGGCCTCGGACTCGGGGATCGAATCGATGAACATCCCCCATTCTCACGCCCTGCCGGGGCCGGTAGCACCGTTACGGGGGATTCAGCGCCGTGACACAATCTCCCATGCGAATCGCGCGACGAGGGGTGCTCGGGCTCGGCCTTGCCGGCCTGGCCGGCTGTGCCGCCGCGCCGTCGGTGTCGGAGTCGCCGAGCGCGGTGGAGCCCGCCCGGCCGTCTGCTTCACAGCCTTCGCCGGCTACACCGTCGCCCAGCGTCGAGCCGACCCCGAGCCCGTCCCGGACGGCAATGCCGCTCCTCAGCCGCGACGACATCGTCGCCCGCTACGGCGGCCGAACCCCCACGCAGTGGGGGCTGGAGGTCGACGGAGTGGTGCTGCGCAGCGAGGCCGAGCCCGCCGTCGTGACGCTCGACGCCTGCGGCGGCCGCAACGGATCCGGCTACGACGAGGCCCTCATCGCGGTTCTCCGCCGGCTGCAGGTGCCGGCCACGCTGTTCCTCAACCTGCGGTGGATCGACGCCAACCCGGGCATCGCGCGTGAGCTCGCGGACGACCCGCTGTTCGAGCTCGCCAACCACGGCACCGCGCACAAGCCGCTGTCGGTCGGCGGCGCGGAGGCGTACGGCATCCCCGGCACGGCGTCGGTGGGGGAGGCCTACGACGAGGTGATGGGCGGGCACGCCCGGCTGGCCGAACTGACGGGTGAGCCGCCGCGGTGGTTCCGATCCGGGACGGCGCACGTCGACGACGTCGCGGTGGAGATCGTCGCCGAACTCGGCCAACGCGTGGTCAACTTCGACGTCAACGCCGACGCGGGCGCCACCTTCACCCCCGCGCAGGTGCGGCAGTCGATGGCCACGGCCACGGCGGGCTCGATCTGCATCGGGCACTTCAACCGTCCGGGGTCCGGCACATCAGACGGCATGGCGGAGGCGCTGCCGCGCCTACTCGACGGCGGGCTCACGTTCGCGCGCCTACGGGACGTGCTCGGCCCCCTGGGCTGAGCTCCAATCACGCCTACCGACTGAGCGCGCGGGCCGCGGCGTCCGTCTCGATGTCGGCGTCGATGAGCGCGAAGGCGTCGTAGCCCGCCAGCTCGACGCGGATCCTGGCGACGGCGTCGCGGATGACCGGGTCCGTCAGGGCCTTCCGGACCGCGGAGCGGATCCTGTTCCGGCTGGGGGTCTCGGACCGCAGGTCTACGGCGAGGTGAGTCACGTGCGCCCGACCGCTCCAGGCAGCCAGACCGTCCGACCCCGGACGTCTGCGTCCCAGGTCACAGCTCCGCGGGCCCCTGCCGCGACTCATCTGACTTGGTCGGAGTCTACCGACGAGCGCCGACAGAAACCGGTGGCGGGGGTTACGGTCGGGTCATGACATGGGGAGAGACTCTGCGCGACCAGTTGGACTTCTACTGGGCGGTGCACCTGTGGCCGCGACTCGAGGGTCTGACCGACGACGAGTACTGGTGGGAGCCGGCCGACGGCGCCTGGACTCTGCGGCCCGACGCTGACGGCGCGCTGCAGCCTGAGTCGCTGCCGGTCGAGCCGCCCGTCCCGCCGGTGACCACCATCGCGTGGCGGGTCGCGCACATCGGCCGCGACGTCCTCGGCAAGCGGGCGCGCGCTTTCTTCGGTGACCCGTCGCTCCCCGGCGGCGCGCTCCCCGGCGACGACGCCATCATGTTCGACCCGCGCTGGTGGCCCGAGCCACTCCCCGCCACCGCCGACAACGCCCTCGCCTTCCTCCAGCAGGCCTACGCCCTCTGGCGCGACGGCGTGGCCGCCCTCGACGACGACGCCCTCCTCCTGCCTCTCGGCCCGAAGGGCGAGCATCACGCCGAGCAGTCGATGGCGGCGCTTGTGATGCACATCAACCGCGAGGTGATCGCCCACGGAGCGGAGATCTGCCTGCTCCGCGACCTGTATCGCGCCCAGCGCGACGGCCGCGACCCGCTCGTCGCGGCGGCCCGGCGGGGAGATCCGGCGGAAGTGTCGCGGCTGCTCGACGGCGGGGCAGAGGTGCCGCCGTCGCTGCTCGTCGAGACGGCGGGCCTGCGGCACTGGGACGCGGTGCGCGCGTTGGTGGAGCATGGCGCCGCCGTCGACGCCGGAAACCCCAGCGCGCTGCATTACGCCGCCGCCGCGGGGGAGCTGGCCACCGTCGAACTGCTGCTGGCCCACGGCGCCGACCGCGCCCTGCCGGACGCCCAGTTCGGGATGGCGCCCGCGGTGTGGGCCGAGCACTTCGGCCATCCCGGGGTGGCGGCCCACCTGTTGGGCGACGACACAAAGTAGGCATCGCTGACGCCGCTCACGTCGCGCTAAGAAGCGGGCCGCGAGGTCCGGCCGAGGCCCAAGGTCGCGCGGTCCCCACCGTCAGCGGACGACGCCCTGACCGGGGATGAGGAGCTTCTGGCCGATGTAGATCAGGTTGATGTCCTCAAGCTTGTTGTAGACGGCGATGTCCACCCAGCGCTTGCCGAATCGCTGGGCCAACCCCGAGACGGTGTCGCCTTTGACCACCGTGTAGATGAAGTCCTCACTGGGCTTGCCCACCTTGATGACCTGCCCCACTTTGATCAGACTCGCGTCCTTGATCTCGTTCCACGCCGTGAGGTCGGCGACGCTGACCTTGTACTTTTGCGCGATCTCACTCAGCGTGTCGCCTGATACCACCGTGTGGGTCGGGGTGGGTCCCTGGTTCTCGATCATCCGGGTCTCCTCACGTTCGCCCGCCATGGCGGCGGGCCCAAGCCGCACGCTAGCGCCGGGCGGCGCCGTCGCGTGGGGATTCGGTGGACGCGAGCAAGAAGCCACCGTTTTGCGAGCCACGGTTGCCACCGTTTTACGGCGAAAGCAGCCACCGATTTTCGAGCTTCCTCGCCCAACACCCCGGAGCCTCCTCCCGATCGACGAGTTCCAGCGGGTCCCGGGACTCACGGTGGCTCTCAAGGCGGCTATCCAAGCTGACTGGTCCCCGCGCGACGTCTCGTCAGCGCTGCTACTCGGAAGTTCTCAGGGGTTCGAGGGCGGCCAGGACGAGGTCGAGGCCGAAGGTGAACTCGTCTGCCGGGTCGTAGCCGGCGGCGACGAGCGCTGCGGCGGACTCGCTCAGGTAGGGGAACTCGTCGGGCGGAAGCTGGGGCAGGAAGACGTCCTCGGCCATGTCGGCGAACTCGTCGGCGTTGTCGAACGGCAGGCTGGCCTCCTGGAGGGCGAAACCGTAGACGTAGACGTCGAGCAGCCAGTTGGCGTGCGTCGCCATCACCACAGAGAAGCCGGCCCTCCGTAGGCAGGCGGTGACCGCCTCGCGGTGACGGAGGTGGGTCAGCCCCGGCGCTGTCCGCGACTCCATCAGCCCGATCGCCCACGGGTGGCGTGCGAGGACCTGGCGGGCGGACGTCGACCGCCGTCGCATCGCCGTCTGCCAGTCGGTGTCCTCGGGAGGGAGCTCGATCTCCTCGAACACCACGTCGATCATGGCGTCCAGCAGCTCCTCCTTGTTCGCCACGTAGTGGTAGAGCGACATCGCGCCCGCGCCGAGCGCGTCGGCCAGCCGGCGCATGCTCAGGCCGTGGACCCCCTCGCGGTCGGCGAGCAGGATCGCCTCGGCCACCACCCGCTGCTTGCTCAGCCCCTTGTCCAACGCACCTTTGCTCTGCTTCCTCGCTGGCATGATCCCTCGCTCTCCCGTGAGGCTTGACAGTAGTACATCGTACGACCATAGTTGGACGTACAGCGTACGACGTACGGTGTACGAGCCTTTGAGGCTCTCGGTTCGAAGGTGAGGAGGCTCCAGTGGAGACAGGACAGCGACAGGATGCGGGAACCCGATCGGCACCGGAGGCGAGCGCGGCGGCGATGATGCGGGCGGCCGTTCAGCAGCGTTACGGCCCGCCGTCGGTGCTTGAGGTGTCCGAGGTCGCGCGGCCTCAGCCCGGCCCGGGCGATGTGCTCGTCCGGGTGGGCGCGGCGGCGGTGCACGTGGGCGACTACTTCGTCATGACCGGTGAGCCGTACGTGCTGCGCCTGGTGTACGGGCTCCGACGGCCGCGCCTCGGCATCCCCGGCCGCGACCTCGCCGGCGTGGTTGAGGCGGTCGGGACGGATGTCACAGCCATCCGCCTTGGCGACGAGGTGTTCGGCTGGAGCACGGACGGAACGCTCGCGGAGTACGCCTGCGTCCCGGCGGACCACGTCGTTCCCGTGCCCGCCGGCCTGTCGAGCGTGGCGGCGGCGGCGGTGCCCACGTCGGGCCTGGCGGCGTTGCAAGCGCTGCGCGACATCGCGGACGTCCAGCCCCGCCAGACGGTGCTGGTCACGGGCGCGTCGGGCGGCGTGGGCTCTTTCGCCGTCCAGATCGCCAAGGCGTTCGGCGCCGAGGTGACGGGTGTGTGCAGCACCCGCAACGTGGACCTGGTCCGATCGCTCGGCGCCGACCACGTCGTCGACTACACGCAGACCGACTTCACCGCTGCCGGGAGGCGCTACGACGTCATCCTCGACAACGTGGAAGCTCACCCCCTGTCGGCTGTCCGCCGAGCGCTGGCCCCTACCGGCACCCTCATCCCCAACAGCGGACGCGGCGGCCGCTGGCTCGGCCCACTGGGCCGGATCGTGAAGGCGCGATTGCTGTCCGGGTTCACCCGTCAGCGGCTGAAGCCGCTCGTCTCGGTCGAGAAGCAGCAGGACCTGCTGGCCCTGGCAGACCTCCTCGCGACGGGCCAGGTCAGGCCGCTCATCGACCGCACGTACCCCCTCGACGAGGCAGCCGACGCCCTCCGCTACGTGGGGGCCGGGCACACAAGGGGGAAGGTGGTCGTCACCCTCTGACGACCGCATCGACGAAACCGCCGCGCTGCCCGCTCTCGTAGACAGGCATCTCGTCGTAACCGTTTGGCGGCGCCACCGACGAGAACGACCCAGCACGCGCTCCCCGGACCCGTCCACCTGGGCCGAAGAACCGCACCTCTCAACAGAAGGAAGAACCCATGACCAACGCAACGAACACCGCGACCCCGCTCTATGCCCCGCCGGTCCCCGTGCAGGCCAAGCTCGCCGCCGCGTGGACCAGCTTCATGTTCCTCTACATCTACGTCGACTACTTCCATCTCCACAAGCCCGGCGTCATCGACAACCTCCGCGCCGGCGTCGTCTTCGAGTTCGCCATCAGCCCGACGCTGCTGACCGCGATGCTCGCGTCCGTGGCGGTGCCGGCCCTGATGGTGATGCTCTCCATGACGCTGCCCGCCCGGGTGAACCGCGCCACGAACCTCGTCGCCGCGACGCTCTACATCCCCTACTCGGTGGTCAACGCGGCAGGGGAGTCCTGGGATTGGGTCTTCTTCTACGGCCTGTCCATCGGACTGGAGGTGCTGCTCCTGGCCTTCATCCTGCGTTCCGCCTGGACCTGGCCGCGCGCCGCATCACCAGCGCCCCTGGCAGCCCATCCTTTGGCTCACCATTTCGGCTAGGGGCCCACGTCGGTCGGAAGGGGACTGTACTTCTTCCGGTCCGAGGAATGCGCCCGGCCCGGCCCACTTCGCATACCGCCGGCCACCTCGCATAGCCAGCAGGGTGTGCGACGAGGGCCACCGTATGCGAAGTGGTGGGGACCTGTTCGCGCGCAAGCTGGCGCCGCCGCTTCACGGCATCCCCAGGTGCGCGCCCGCTCGGTGAACTACTGTCGAGTGCACAGGGAGGGCCGGCCCAGCGAACGAGTGTCGGCGGCGATCTCCCGACGGGGGTGGAGAGCATGAAGAGCGCGCGCACGCCGTGCGTGGTGATCGTGGCGGTGGTGCTGGCGTTGGGTGCGGGCGGCTGCACCCTCGAGTCCACTCGGGATGAGATCGGCGCGAAGGCGCTGAGCACCTCGCCGTCACCTTCGGAACCACGTGGCTCAGAGGCCGCCGTCTTGCCGCCGACAGCAGCCCCGACGGTGACGGAAACCGTCGAGCCGAGCGAGCCCACGCAGATTCCGGTGACGTTCTCCGCCGTCATCGACGGCGACACCGTCGAGACAAGCCAGGGCACCGTCCGTCTGATCGGCATCGACTCCCCTGAACGGGGTGAGTGCGGTCACGACGAGGCGTCGATGGCGATCGGTCGTGCCGTGTCCGTCGGTGATGTGGTGACGCTCGAGCTGCCGGAAGGGCAGAACGACCGCGACTCCCACGGGCGCCTCCTCCGCTACGTCATCATCGAGAGCGGCGTCGACCTGGGCCAGATGCAGGTGGAGGCCGGCAACGCGATCGCCCGGTACGACTCGACGGACGGCTACCCCGCGCACCCCCGCCAGGCGGCTTACCGCGCCGCGCAGTTGGCCTCGGTGGGTCCGGATGGCTCGGTGATCACCGTCGTCTGCCGCGAGGAGCCTCAGGAGAGCGTTGCGCCGCTCGCTGCGCCGGTGGCGCCGGTGGTGACGGAGGATCCGTGGTGGGAGCAGTACGGGTCGTGTAGCAAGTTGAAGAAGAACACCGTCGGGCATCCGACAGGACCGTTCAGCGTGGACGACCCGGCTGAGGTGGAGATCTACAACTGGTTCCAGTACGGCACTGGCCACAGCGGCGACGGCGACAACGACGGCCTCGCCTGCGAGTAGACGGCGGGGTTGGCGCGGCGCGAGGCGCCAGCCCAGAGAGGCCCCTCCATCCCTTCTGCCCCCGCCTCCATCCGCCACGGCTCTCCGGCAACACTCACATGCCGCCGGGGAGTATTGAGGGGCCGAGTATTTCGCCGGTTGCGCTCACGTCCTTGCGCGCATGGTCCGTCGGCGCTTGCCGCGACCGTCAGGGTGTGTAGCCAGGTAGCGCTCCCGTGGGCGCACCCCGCCTCCGGCGGGCCAGGGCGCGGTACCTACCATGGAAGGGCACATTCAACGTCGAATGGAGTAGCGATGTACCCGCACCTGTTGTCCCCGATCACCATCCGCGGCCTCGAACTGCCGAACCGGATCGTCTACCCGGCCATGGGGACCAAGATGGCCACCCAGGACAAGTTCGTCACCGAGCAGCTGATCCATTACCAGCTGGCCCGCGTCAAGGGCGGCTGTGGGCTGAACTTCCTCGAGGTGGCCTCCGTCTACGAGCCGGCCTCGCCCGCCAAGTTCGTCTCGGTGGCCCACGACAGGTTCCTGCCCATGCTCACCAGGTTCAACGACGTGCTGCACGCCGCGGGCGGGAAGACCGGGGTGCAGCTGTGGCTGGGTGGGGTCGCCGTCGCCTCTGATCCCACCGCCCGGATCCTCACGCCGAGCCCCATGCCGCTCAGCGCTGACTACACGGTGCCGGCGATGACACTCGACGATATCGACGCCGCAGTCGAGGCGTTCGGGCAGGCGGCCCGACGCTGCGTCGAGGCCGGCTTCGACACTCTGGAGTTCCACGCCGCCCACGGCTACACCCCGCACATGTTCCTCTCCGGCGCGCTGAACCAGCGTGACGACGAGTACGGCGGCTCGCTGGAGAACCGCGCCCGGTTCCTGCTGCGCATCATCGGGGCGATGCGGGCCAACGTGCCCGCGGAGATGCCGCTGTTCATGCGCGTGGATGCCCAGGACGATTACCTCCAGGGAGGGCTCACCACCGAGGAGGTCATCCAGTTCTGCACGTGGGCGGGGGAGGCCGGGATTGACGTGCTCGACGTGTCGCGCGGGAACCTGTTCGGGCCGGGGCTCAAGTACGAGGTGCCGTCGATCGACCTGCCGCGGGGCTTCAACGTGGCCAATGCGGCGCGCGTCAAGCGCGAGACGGGCATGCTGACCATGGCCGTGGGCCGGATCAACCGCGGCGATCAGGCCGAGGAGATCCTCGCCAGTGGGCAGGCTGACCTCGTGGTGATGGGCCGGGCCCAGTTGGCGGATCCCGAGTTCGTGACGAAGGTCAGCCAGGGCCGCGAGGACGAGATCGTCTACTGCATCGGCTGCAATCAGGGATGCTTCGACGGCTTCGTCGACCCGGCGATGCCGCACATCACCTGCCTGCGCAACCCCTCCGTCGGGCTGGAGGATGAACAGCAGCTCAAGCCGACGTCGGACCCGAAGCTGGTCTACGTGGCCGGGGGCGGTGTCGGCGGGATGCAGGCGGCAACCCTGCTGCACCGGCGGGGGCACCACCCCGTGCTGTTCGAGCAGACGCACGAGCTGGGCGGCCAGTTCCTGCTGGCGGGGATGGCGCCTCGCAAGGCGGAGATGCGTGAGGCGGCGATCGCGATGGGCAGGACGCTGGTCAAGGAGGGCGTTGAAGTGCGGATGCACGACCAGCTCACCCCGGAGAAGCTCGACGGCGCCGACGCGCTCATCGTCGCGACGGGCGCGCGGCCAATCCTGCCGACGTTCCCGGGCCGCGACCTCCCGCATGTGTGCGACTCCCATGACGTGCTGAGCCAGACCGTGTTCCCGTCGGGCAACGTGGTTGTCGTGGGCGGTGGCCTGGTGGGCTTGGAGGTGGCCGAGTATCTGGTGGGGAAGGCCACGTCGGTGACTGTGCTGGAGATGCTCGGCGCCGTCGGCGAGGACATCGGGCAGATCCGCAAGATCAGCGTGATGGAGGAGCTGGCCGCGGCCGGGGTGCGGATGATTCCGGGTGCGACGTGTCGCGAGATCACCCCGAGCGCGGTGGTCTATGAGCACGACGGCGAGCTCGCGGAGCTGCCGTACGACTCGGTGGTGCTGGCCGTCGGTGCGCGGTCGCGCCCGACACAGGCGCTTGAGGATCGCGCGGCCCAGCTGGGGATTCCCTGCTACGTGATCGGCGATGCGAAGGAGGCTCGACGGGCGATCCAGGCCATCCATGAGGCGACGAAGGTCGCGCTGGCGATCGAGTGAGGACGGCGGCAGTCATCACGTTCGAACGTGTTGACTGCCTGTTGGCTGATGCCCACTTGTTCAGCGATGGCCTTCCTGATGAGTGTCGTGGCGTCGCCGAGCCGTTCCGCGCGATCGCTGTCGTGAAGGCGTCGAGGAGAAGCATCCCCGCCGGAGGTTGCTCCGGGCCGCTGCTGGGGTGGTTCATGTCCGCCCGTATCAACTGGGTTGTGGGCTCGTCTGTGCGGGCGTCTTCTTCATAGTTGTCGATGAAGTCAGCCCGGAAGTAATGCCTGACTCCGGTCAGATTCCGGGCAGCGGCGCGGATCGGTGAGGATCCCCCCCCCGACATGCCGCCCTGCCACTGGTGGCCCGGCCGATCTCCCTGCCGGCTTGTCTCAAGACCGCGGCTTGTGGAGGCTCATGTCCGGATCTGCCGAGTTGCGCCGCCGGCGAGGTGATCCAGAAGGCGGCGGCCACCGGCGCGGAGAGCGCCGCTGCTGTGAAGCGAATCGGGAGCCAAGGCATCGACAAGGCCACTGAGGTGTTCCGCGCAGTAGACCTTGACGGCGACGGCGTCCCAGACCAGCCCCGTGCGGCCGCTGCGGCTCAGAAGGCGGGGGCTGCGATCAAGGGGGCAGCGAGCTCCGTCGGCGGGGCGCTGGGTGGACTGTTCAAGAGGAAGGCGGAGAACTCGCCCGTCCCGGAGGAGCGCCGTGAGGGCGACCCAGACGAGGGACGCTGACACAGCGCGCTGGACCAGGGCTGCTCAAGACTTCGTGTGGCTGGAGCAGGGCGTGCCGAGGGTGGTGGTCGATGCGAAGTACAAGGCGGAGAAGCCGAGCGGCTTCCCCCAGGCCGACCTCTACCAGATGCTGGCGTACTGCACGGTGCTCGGGCTGCCCGAGGGGCACCTGGTGTATGCGAAGGGCTACGAGGAGGCGAGGACGCACGTTGTGCGGAGGGCGGGGGTGCGGATCGTCGCGCAGACCCTGGACCTCGAGCGGAGCCCGCCGAACTGCTCGCGGAGGTGAAGCGGCTGGCGGCCCATGGGGGTCTGCCGCATGCCGGACAGACGACCCCTGTATGGGGCCCAGGCCTCAGGCAGTCCTACGGGCCAGTAGTCGTGGGGGAAGCGTCGGGAGAGCCTTCTGGCGACGGGTTCTCGGCAGTCCCGACGGGCGTGGGCCCGGGCTGTGTGCCTTCTGGGGAGTTCGAAGTGGCGGACTCAGAGGCAGTGGGCGACGGGGACTCGGGTCCACCGGGTGAAGCGGCTCGACCCCCGATCACCCCGACCACGGACACCACGAGCACGATGCCCACCACGGACAGCACATAGGAGACGTGGAGCCGGCCATTCCTGAGGAGGCCAGAGAGCCCCTCGTACTGGTTACCCATATCTGTGTTTGGCATCAGAAGAACTCGATCGATGGATTGCCGTTTTGGGTGGTATCGCCGGAAGATCGCAGGCTGCGGAGTACCTGTTGCCGCTCTTCAGGCGTCAGATTTCCCTCGCGAAGCACCGTGGCAGCCGTGCGGCCACTGGCATCTTCCGATGCCGTTGCCTTGGCGACCTGTGCCTGGGTGGCCGCCTGGACGCCGAAGACGGTGCCGATGAGGGTGCCGACCATTGTGGTCACGGGAGCGATGGCGGCTGCGACCTCCGTGGCTGTAGCGAGGAATAGCAGAGACAGCGAGAGCGACGCGAGAACGATGACGAATCCAAGGGCCACCAGATCTCGTCCTAGCGCCACTCGGATGTGCGGTGGTTCACCGCTCCCTAGCGAGGGCGTTGGCCCGGCTGGCTTGTCGATGGGGGTGCTGCCGTTTGCCCCGACCGCAGCGCTGTCGTCGGATTGATCCGGCGGTTGCGTGACGCTTGACATGGCGGAATTGAAGTCGAAGTATCACCTGGCGTCAATGACCCCTGATCTCTGCCGCAAGCGGGTGGTGGGATTTCGGTTTACGGCCGGACTATTGCGGTCCCAATCGTGTCAACGATGCTCCAGACAGCTTTGCCGATGCATGAACCACGTAGGAGATCCCGTACTCCTAGACAGGATCGAGTATCGGGTTTGGCGCGCCGATTAGAGCACGCTGCCTGCAAAGAATTCCAGAGGGACCGCTCTATCCATCACGGCGTCTGGGCACACGCCTCGCATCTCGGCATGCCATGGATCCTCCCTCATTGGTTATCGCTACCTACCCGAGTCCCCCTCCATATCCGATCCGGGGGCCGGCTCGATGCCGTGTACTCGGTGAACGTCCCGGGTGCTTGTCACGCGCTGTCGCCGTCGTGCCCATCAAGGTGGAAGTGGGTTGCGAGGCGATCAAGAGTGAACTCTTGGCGGAGCTTGCATGCGCTGTTCTGGTTCGCAAACATGCCCTTCTCCCAGTAGGCGTGATCAGCGGAGACAGCGTCGATCCAGCGCACGGGTATGACCCACTCCGCGACGTCGTCGTCCTCACGCTCTGGGGGAGCCGCATGGCGATAGGCGCCGGTCAGAGTCTGCTTCGCCAGCGGAACCATCTGGCCGGCCACCTCGATATGCGCGTCGTCAAAGCGCCGCGCCTCTCCCAGCGTGACCCCGACAGCAACGTAACCCCGCTTCGGGATATGCACATTGACCCGAGCGCCTTCCGGTACGGCTCGCAAGGTTCGTGAGTACCAGGGATCTCCGCCTGCTGAGACGAAGCCGTACCTGAATCCGTCTGCCCATGACCGCCCACCGAGCTCGTCGCCGAACGAGATGAACCAGTCGCGCTGGTTCCACTCTGCCCGCTTCCCAGGCCGACGCTTCGGTGCGGTGGGTGCTGCTCCATTGTCATCGCTGGTTGCGAACCATGAACGAGCCAGGTATTGGCGGCCCTCGTCTTCGAGGAAGGAGAAGAAGACGGCGTTGATGGGAACGCCAAAACCACGCAGGTAGGTGACGATGCGCTCCGAGCCCGAATCAAGCTCGGTTGCCACGATCGTCAGGCGTAGATCGGCGTTGATCTCATCCGGAGGCGTACCACCGAATGTCTCCTCGAAGGCAACCTCGAAGGGCTGGTCGAGGTGGGCGTTGGCGATGACAAGCACCTCGTCGCGAGTGAGCGCCGAAACCCACGATCCGTAGTCCAGCGCCTGGGCGACCACATCGCGAGGCGTCCTGTCCCGCTTCAACTCAAGGACGTAGAGGTTGCCTTCACCATCGACCGCGAGCAGGTCGATGTACTTGCCATACGGTGTTCGTACCTGGCGTCCGATCACCAAGAGGCGCTCACCCAACAGAGACGGGTCGCGTTCAAGGAACTCTTCGAGCGTCGCCTCCGACGGAAGAGTGCTTGCTCCCAGCCTGCGCGGCATGTCTCCGTCGATGCGCCACATTCCCATTTCAACTGGCATGCCGCCAGTCTGCAGGACCAAGCGGTTCGTCGCGTCAGCAACGGCCGAGAACAGCCCTACTTCGGACAGGGAGGCTGAGGTCGGCGCACGCGTGGGAGTGCCGTGCATCGAACGTCATATCCGCGACGCTCCCTGGGAGCGCGAGCGGCAAGACTCCGCCCGGCTGCCCGTCGCTTGGGCAGCCGGGCCGGGTACCCACGTGGGTCAGCTGCGGTAGCGATCTGCCATGGGGTCGACCGTGGTGGGGTTGTACTGCCGGAGCTGGCCGAGGCGCTTTCCGGGCTTACCGGCGACCCCATTGACCAGCTTCGTGTCGAGGCCGAAGGAGAGCACCGCCGTGGCAATCGCGTCGGAGTTCACGTCCAGGGCGTGCTGGTTGACGTTGTCGACCGTGTCGCAGGCCTTGTGGTAGCAGGGGTCGTACGCGATGCCCGCAGTGCCCCCGTACACCGCCGCCTCCCCAGCCGTCTTGAGGCCCTCCGCGCCGGTGAACAGCCCGCCGGACGGGATGCCGATCGCGACGAAGGGGCCGTAGTCGGAGCGGCCCGAGAACGCCGAGTCCTGATAGGGCTCGCCCCGGCCGGTGTAGTAGCGCTCGAAGACGTCCTCGATCTTGTCCGAGCCCGCGGGGATGAAGCCAGTAGGCGCGGTGCCGCCGGAGTTGTCGCCGTCGTAGATGCCGAAGGTGTAGTTGGGGGAGGCCACCATGTCGAAGTTGAGATAGAGGGCGATGCGGGCGGCATCAGCGGTGGTCAGACCCGACACATAGTGTGCGGAGCCCAGCAGGCCCGATTCCTCTGCCCCCCACCAGGCGAATCGGACTGTGTTAGCCGGCTTGACCGTGGCCATCTGGAGCGCCGTCTCGAGCAGGGCGGCACTGCCGGAACCGTTGTCGTTGATGCCGGCAGCACCTTGGACGCTGTCGAGATGGGCGCCGGCCATCACAACGTTGTCGTCGTTGCCGGTGAGCGTCTCTGCGAACACGTTCTGCGTGGTGCGCTCCTCCTCCAGGTAGTCCACGGTCACTTGGACCGTTGTGCCGAAGGTCTGGGAGAGGTCGATACCTGCAGCGAAGGTGGTGAAGACGGCCGGGATGGTGAGGCCGGTGGCGTCGCCGATCATGGTCGTCAGGCCCGTGCGGCCGGTCTGGCCCTCGTTCATCACGATGACCGCACTCGCCCCGGCGCCCTGGGCGTTGAGCACCTTCACGTTGAAGCCGCAGGTGCCCCGCTGCACGAGAGCCACGCCGCCCGCCGGGAATCCGGCGAAGTCGGTGGCGTCGCAGCCGCTGGTGCTGGTATCGGGGGCGGGGGCCGGCGGGATCTGAAGATCGACCGGCACCAGCAAGCCGGTGGCCGTCCCTTCCGGCGTCCCGCTGTCGAACCGGTTGCGGAGGAAGTCGACACCCTCCACGAAGGACACAGGGAGAGGCGAAACCCGCACCAGCTCGGAGTTCTCCACGAGGTACGTGAAGCTGAACTCCTGCACCGTCGGTTGATAGCCGGCGTCTTCGAGTTGCCCGACGACGTAGTCGACCGACGCGTCGTACCCCGGGCGGCCGGAGGCACGGTCCCCACCGTTGTCGTCGGCAATCTGCTGGAAGGCTTCGAGGTGGCCCATGACTCCGTCGGCCGTCACCGCCTGCGTGAGCTTCCGCACGGTGTTGTTGGTGCTCGGGGCCGCGTTGCCGGGGCTTGCGGTCGAGGCGGCGAAGAGCGCTGCGATAGCCGCCAGTGCTGCTGTCCTGAGTCTGGCCACGAAACTGCCCCTCTGTGCCGGCCGTCCTGGCTGGACGGGGCTGCTGTCCCCAGCGGACAGCTCCAGGCGACCGCACGACCCAGCGGGCCTTGCGGCGGCATCGTGATCTGCGGCGCCACGCAACAATGGGCCTTCGGCAAGGCGACCGCGACCCGCCCTACCCCGTCGACGCCTCCAGGCATCGGATGACGGCCAGCACGCCCCGGTGGTCGTCGGCGGTGACCGGGGGGCAGCGCGTCGAAGACGGGCCCGACCCCACTCGGAGTCGGACGGTCATCAGGCTGATGATGGAACGTGAACGGGGAGCGATAGGCGACTGCGGCGCTGATCTGCCGCGTCCACGGGCCGCCCTCCCATGGTCCAACTGTTCCCCTAGCCCCGGGGGCATCCATTTGTTAGCCTGATGGAGCGCAAAGCTGCGCTTCGGAGCCTCGTGAAGGGAGGAGAGAGATGTCACCCATTGCTGTGCACGCCTTCTCAACCCCCAATTCACTTGAGGCCCCCGCCGCCTGACCTTCGCCGTCGGGTGCCTCCTCCTCAGGAGAAACCACCCTTGCCCAACCTTCTGTCGTCGTTCAGTTGGAGCGACGCATCCACCACCACCTACCGCGACACTCTCGCCGACAACCAACGCTGGTCCACCTGGGACTCCATCGAGCGGCTCTGCCGTGGACCCGAGCCCTGGCCGGACTGGCTGGTGACGGCCGCGGCCGCCGTCGACACCGACCTCGGGCTGCTCAAGTCCGGCAAGGAGGCAGACGTCTCCCTTCTCGAACGCGCCGTGCCCGACGACCCGACGCGCTCCGTCGTCATGGCCGCCAAGCGCTACCGGTCCACCGACCGCCGGCTCTTCCACCGCGACACCGGCTACACGGAGGGTCGCCGCATCCGCAACAGCCGCGACACTCGCGCAGTCGCGCGGAAGTCCACCTACGGCCGCGCCGTCGAGTCGGGGCTGTGGGCGCGCGCCGAGTGGAACGCGCTCGTCACCCTCTACACGGCCGGCGTGCCCGTGCCGTACCCTGTGCAGGTCGACGGCACGGAGATCCTCATGGAGTTCATCTCCGACGGCGACGCCGCGGCCCCGCGCCTCCACCAGACCCGCCCGTCGGCCGCACAGCTGGACCACCTGTTCACGCAGTTGCGGAAGGCGATGCAGACCATGGCCCGCCTCGGCCTCGTCCACGGCGACCTCAGCCCGTACAACACGCTGGTGTCTGGGATCGACGACGACGAGCCGCGGCTGGTGATCATCGACGTGCCACAGCTGGTGGACCTGGCGTCGAACCCCTACGCCTTCGACTTCCTCCGCCGCGACTGCACCAACATGGCCGCCTGGTTCAGCCGCGCGGGGCTGCCGGTCGACGGCGACGACCTCCTCGGGGAGGTGCTGGCGCACGCCTGGTGAAACCCAGGCAGATGAACAGCTGTAACACCTACTGCAACATCGATGTTGCAGTAGGTGTTACAGCTGACCCAGTGCCCAGGTGGCTCGTGGGTCGCGCTTGGAGTTGCCGCGCCACGTCACGATGCCCTCCTGCTCGGCTTTCCGATACAGAAGTGCATCGCCAGCCGCTAGGGTGACGGCATGTCTGACGGCCGGGTGGGGCGACGCCTCTGGTTCTGGGTGATCGTGCTCGGGCTGACGGGCCAGCTCGCCTGGACCATCGAGAACATGTACCTCAACGTGTTCGTCTACGACACGATCACCGACAACCCCGCGGTACTGGCCACCCTCGTGGCGGCCAGCGCGGTTGCGGCCACCGTCGCGACGCTGCTCGCCGGGGCCTGGTCGGACCGCAGCGGGCGCCGTCGAGAGTTCATCGCCGCCGGTTACGTGCTGTGGGGGGCGACGACGGCGGCGTTCGGGCTGGTCGACGTCGAGACCGCCGCCGCGATGGTGCCCGCCGTCGACGCAGTGGTGGTGGCTGTCGTCGGCATCATCGCCCTCGACTGCCTCATGAGCGTCCTCGGCGCCACCGCCAACGACGCGGCGTTCAGCGCCTGGGTGACCGACTCCACCACGGAGCACAACCGAGGCAAGGTCGACGGCGTGCTCGCCACCTTCCCGCTGCTCGCGATGCTCGTCGTCTTCGGCGCGCTCGACCCGCTCACCCGGGGCGGGCACTGGATGGCGTTCTTCTCGATCATCGGCGGCGTGACTGCGCTGGTCGGCGTGATCGCGTGGTTCGGGCTCCGCCAGCCTGCCCGCCCCCGGCCGGGCGGCAGCTATCTCTCGACGGTGATCCACGGCCTGCGGCCCAGCACCATGCGCACCAACCCGCGGCTCTACGCGGCGCTGGCCGCGTGGGCGGTCCTCGGCACCAGCACGCAGGTGTTCCTTCCGTACCTGATCATCTACGTGCAGAGGTACCTGCGCATCGACGGCTACGCCATCGTCCTCGGATCCGTGCTGCTCACCGCGGCCGTCGCCAGCGCCCTCGGCGGGAGGGTGCTGGACCGCGTGGGGCCCTCGCGGGGGATCCTGCCGATCATGGGCATCTACGTCGTCGGCCTCCTCGCGATGTTCCCGGTCCGCGGCATGCTGCCGGTGATCGGCGCCGGCATCGTCATGATGTCGGGGTTCATGCTGGGCGTGGCCGCCATCTCGGCCACGGTGCGCAACCTCACTCCACCCGCCCGGGCCGGCGAGGTCCAGGGGCTGCGGATGATCGCCGCCGTGCTGGTGCCGATGGTGGTCGGCCCGTTCATCGGCGCCGCCGTCATCTCCGGCGCCGACGAGACGTTCGTGGACTTGGGCGTCACCAAGCAGGTCCCCACCCCTTGGATCTTCCCAGCGGCCGCGCTGGTGGCCGTCCTCATCGTCGTCCCCGTCTACGTCCTGCGCCGCGCCGAGGCCAGGGCCCGAGAGGAGGTCTCCGCGTGATCACACCCTGGGGCGAGGCCCTCGATCCAGACCACGTCCTGCCCGAGTACCCGCGCCCGCAGCTCGTGCGCGACTCGTACCTCAACCTCAACGGCCGCTGGGATTACGCCTTCACCCCCATCCGTGCCGGGGCGCCCGCCGTCCCGTCGTCTTGGGATGGGGAGATCGTCGTGCCGTTCTCACCCGAGGCGCCGCTGTCGGGCGTGGACCGCGTGCTCCAGCCCGACGAGCACCTCTGGTACCGCCGCGACCTCACCCTCCCCGACGGCTTTACCCGCGACCGCGTGCTCCTCCACTTCGGCGCCGTGGACCAGGACTGCGACGTCCTCGTCGACGGCGTGCGCGTCGGCGGCCACCGGGGCGGCTACCTGCCCTTCACCGTCGACGTCACCGACGCCCTGGCCGACGGCGGCCCGCACGAGCTGGCCGTCCGTGTCCGCGATGTGACCGACACCTCCTGGCGCGCCAAGGGCAAGCAGCGGTTGGGCGGCTCCGAGGGCATCTGGTACTCGCCGCAGTCGGGCATCTGGCAGAGCGTCTGGGTGGAATCGGTGCCCGCGCGGTGGGTCGAGAGGCTCGTCCTCACCCCGGATCTGGCCACGGGCGGGTTGGAAGTCACCGTCGTCGACGGGTCGGGTCTTCCCGGGACCGCAGAGGTGACGGTCAAGGCCGAGGGCCGCGAGCTGGCGCGGGCGGAGGTGCGCACCGGCACCCCGACCCGGATCCACCTGGGCGACGACGTCCGGCGCTGGAGCCCGGAGGACCCCTTCCTCCACGACGTAGAGGTCCGCCTCGGCGACGACGTGGTCACCAGCTACGTCGGGATGCGCTCCTACTCCATGGGGCCGGATGCCGAGGGCAGGACCCGGCTCCTCCTCAACGGCGAGCCCTACCTGCACGCCGGCCTGCTGGACCAGGGCTACTGGCCCGACGGCCTCTACACCGCGCCGTCGGACGAGGCCCTCATCCACGACATCCAGACCGCGAAGGACCTCGGGTTCACGATGCTGCGCAAGCACATCAAGATCGAGCCGCTGCGCTGGTACCACCACTGCGACCGGCTGGGCATGATCGTCTGGCAGGACATGGTCAACGGCGGCCGGCCGTACAGCAAGGTGGTCATCCACGCGCCGGTGAAGGTGCCGCAGTTCTGGCTGAGCGACCGCTGGCACGCGGCCCTCAGGCGCGCGGACGCCGAGGGCAGGGAGGAGTTCCTGGCGGAGCTGGACGCCACCGTCGAGCTGCTGCGGTCGGTCCCGAGTGTCGCGGTGTGGGTGCCGTTCAACGAGGGCTGGGGGCAGTTCGACTCCGTGGCCGCCACGGAGCGCATCCGCGCACTGGACCCCACCCGGCTCGTCGACCACGCCTCCGGCTGGTACGACCAGGGCGGAGGAGACCTGGCCAGCCGGCACGTCTACTTCCGCCGCTTCGCGCTGTCCCGGAGGGATGCCGAGGAGCCGCGCGCCGCGGTGCTGTCCGAATTCGGCGGCTACTCGCTGCGCGTGCCCGGCCACACCTGGACCGACGCCGAGTTCGGGTACAAGAGCTTCTCCGACCGCACCGCTTTCGAGCGGGCGTTCCTCCGGCTGCAGCACGCCGAGGTGGGCCCCGCCGTCGACGACGGCCTCGCCGCCTTCGTCTACACGCAGCTCGCCGACGTGGAGCAGGAGACCAACGGGCTGATGACCTACGACCGGCGCGTGCTCAAGGTGGACGCCGACCAGGTCCGCAGCTCCAACCTCCGCCTCCGCGAGCGCCACGACCGGGCCGCCGGTGTCGCGGCCGCGCGCCCGGTGAGGGTGCACGAACGCGAGATCACCGGGCCCGTGTCGCTGACGCTGGCGGACGGCCGCCTCAACCCGGACGCCGTCGGCTGGACGCGCACGCCGATGATCACCACCGACGGCGTGGGTCGCGGCCGGGTGGGCCGGGGCCGCAACAAGCGCTGGGAGTACTGGGCGGTCACCACGCCCAGCCACATCGTCGCGCTGGTCACCTCGGACATCGACTACGCCGCTGTCCACGGCATCTGGTTCCTCGACCGCGCCACCGGTGCGGTCATCTCCCACGACGCCATCGGGGTGCTCGGCGGCAGCGTCACGCTCCCCGGAACCCTGGGCGCGGGCCCGGTGCGCACCTCGACCAAGGCAGTGAAGATTGCCGTCGACGAAGACGCCGGCGGCACTCGGCTGCGCGCCCGCGGGGACCGCGTCTCCTTCGACATCTACGCGCACCGCCCCGACGGCCACGAGAGCCTGGGCGTCGTCGTGCCGTGGTCGGAGACGCTGTTCCAGTACACGGTCAAGGACGTGGCGCGCCCAGCGAGCGGCAGCATCACCGTCGACGGCGTCACCCACGTGGTGCCCGACGGCGAGTCGTGGGCCGCGCTGGACCATGGTCGCGGCCGCTGGCCCTACGACATGCGCTGGAACTGGGGCGCCGGTTCGGGCCGCACCGACGGGAGGGTGGTCGGCATCCAGGTGGGGGGCCGGTGGACCGACGGCACCGGCGCCGTGGAGAACGCGCTGGTGGTGGACGGGCGGCTGACCAAGATCAGCGAGGAGCTGGTCTGGGAGTACAGCACCACCGACTGGCTGGAGCCGTGGCGGGTCACCGGGACCGACGTCGACCTCACGTTCACACCCTTCCACCTCAAGGAGTCGGTCATCGACCTCAAGGTGTTCGCTGGGATCACCCACCAGTGCTTCGGCCACTGGGCGGGACGCGTCCGCGACGAGACGGGTGCCTGGATCCGGATCGCCGACGTCGTCGGCTGGGCCGAGGACGTCCACAACCGTTGGTAAGCCGACGGCGGAGGTCGCTGAGTCGGAGGCCCACTGGCTGCGGACGGCAGGCGTAGCCTGAGGTGAGGGCATCATCCTCACCTCAACGCGACGAGGAGGGTAACCATGAACGTGCTCGTGGCATATGCGACCCGGCACGGATCCACCGCAGGCATCGCCGAGCGGATCGCCGAGGTGCTCACGCGGGAAGGCCACACCGCGGTGGCGACACCGGTCGAGGAGGCGGGCCCGCCCGGCGGCTACGACGCGGTCGTGCTCGGCGGGGCCGCGTACATGTTCCACTGGCTGAAGCCCGCGCTGCAGTATGCGCGGCGCCACCGGGAGGCACTGGCCGCACGGCCGGTGTGGCTGTTCAGCAGCGGACCGCTGGGCACCGACCAGGTGGACGCCGACGGCAAGGACGTGCTCACCAGCTCCCGCCCCCGCGAGTTCGACGAGCTGACCGATTCCTTGTCGCCCAGGGGCGAGCGGGTCTTCTTCGGTGCGTTCGACCCCACCGAGAAGCCGATCGGGCTCGGCGAGCGGATCACGCGCGCCATGCCTGCCGCTGAAGGCCTCCTGCCCCAGGGCGACTTCCGCGATTGGGAGGAGATCGAAGGCTGGGCAGAGCAGATCGCCGTCGAGCTCTCGGGGAGCGACGAGCGGGCGTGACGTGACCCGCGGCCTCGACAGGCCGGGGCCACGCCGTCGTCACGTTGAGGTGGTGCGAGACGCCTGACGGGGCGCCTCAGCTGAGGGCGCGCCGCACCGTCTCCTGGAGTTCCTTCCAGCTCACGATGAACTTCTCCACGCCCTCGTCCTCGAGGACCTGGAACGCGTCGTCGAGGTCGACGCCCGCCTCCGCGATCTCCGCCAGGACGGCGCGACCCTGGTCCGCGGTGCCCTCCATGGGGGTGCCCACCGCGCCGTGGTCGGCGAATGCGTTGAGGGTCTTCTCGGGCATGGTGTTGACGATGTTGCGGGCCACCAGATCCGAGACGTAGAGGGTGTCGGGGTAGGAGGGGTCCTTGGTGCCGGTGGACGCCCAGAGGGGGCGCTGCGGGTTGGCGCCCTTGGCCTTGAGCGCGGCGAACCGCTCCGAACCGAACACCTCGTCGAACGCGCCGAGCGCGACCTGCGCGTTGGCGATGGCCGCCTTGCCCTTGAGGTCCTCCCTGCCCAGCGTCGTGAGGCGGGCGTCGATCTCGGAGTCGACTCGCGAGATGAAGAACGAGGCGACGGAGTGGATGGTGCTGAGGTCGCGGCCGGCGACGTCGGCGGTCTCCAGGCCGGTCAGGTAGGCGTCCATCACCTCGCGGTAGCGGTCCTCGTTGAAGATGAGGGTGACGTTGACGGAGATGCCGCGGCCGATGACCTCGGCGATCGCGGGGATGCCCGCCTTGGTGGCGGGGATCTTCACCAGGAGGTTCTCGCGGCCCACGATGTCGTAGAGCTTCTGGGCCTCCGCGACGGTGGCGTCGGTGTCGTGCGCGAGCTCCGGCGAGACCTCGATCGAGACGCGGCCGTCGAATCCGCCGGTGCGGTCGTAGATGGGCTTGAGGAGGTCCGCGGCGTCGCGGACGTCGGTGGTGGTGGCCAGCTCGATTGCCGCGTCGACGTCGGTGAGGCCCTGGAGCTGCGCGGCGTAGGAGTCACCGTCGCTGAGGGCGGCGGCGAAGATGGTGGGGTTGGTGGTCACGCCGACCACGGACCTGGTCTCGATCAGGTCGGCGAGGTTGCCGGAGGTGAGTCGCTCGCGGGAGAGGTCGTCGAGCCAGATGGAGACGCCTGCGTCGCTGAGGGTCTTGAGTCGGTCGTTCATGGGCATCCTTCTGTGGAATTTGGGGTCGCTTCGACCCTAAGCGGCCGGCTCGGCCCGGGCCGAGGGGTTGCGCTAAGTTGCCCGCCTGGTGGGGCACTTGAGGAGTCGGCCGCGGCTGACCGGCCGACTACCAGCCCGGGTGCAGCGACCGCGCCACGGCCGCGCCCCCAGCGAGGCTCACCTTGATTCTCGCCCCTGAAGCGCCACAATTGTGGTCATGACAGCCGAATCCCTGCGTGAGGTCCGCGACCATTTCAGTGAGGTCGTGGACCGCGTCGAGCACCATCACGAGCGCGTCACCGTCACGCGCAATGGTCGTCCCGTCGCGGTGTTGATCAGCCCTGCTGACCTTGCCGAGTTGGAGGAGACGCTCGACGTTCTGTCGGATCCCGACGCGCTGGCCGACATCCGGGAGGCGGACGCTGCGTATGCCTCTGGCGACGTCGTGCGGGGGAGTGACGCGATCCGGAGCCTTCGCCGGTGAGCCCTGAGGGGGGCTACGAGCTGGTCCTCACCCCGCCCGCTGTCCGCGCGGTCCAGACAGAACTGCCAGAGGCGGTTGCTGCCGCGGTGATCGAGTTCATGACCGGACCGTTGGTCGAGAACCCGCGGCGGGTCGGAAAGATGCTCCGCCGCGAGTTGCAGGGAATCTGGTCTGCCCGGCGGGGCACCTACCGGGTGCTGTACCGGATCAATGATCGCGTCAACGAAGTCGTGGTGGTGCGCATCGACCACCGGCGAGACGTCTACCGCTGAGCCCCGTTCGGCCGGGGAGAGTCAGCTGTGGGGGTCCTCACCGTCGACGCCTCCACTGCGCGTCCATCACCACGTAGGGTCCAGGTTCTGCCCCCTCGACGCCGTCGGGGATGACGTTGTTCATCACCATGCGGAGGTTGTCGCCGTCGCCTGAGAGGTCGATGGTCCACCCCCAGCCGCTGTACTCCATCGCAAGGTTGACCCCGCCGTCGATGATCGACCCGGTCAGAACGCCGAGATGCGGCTTTTGGTGCCAGGCGTCGATCCACGCGGCATTGATTGCGCCGTCGTCGTCAGGGGAGCCGACGAGGAGCGTGGCCGCCTGCGCGCCATCGGTGGGGTGGGTCCACTGGTAACGCAGCGACCAGCCGAAGCCTTCGGCCTCGGCGGAAGACGTGGCGGAGGAGGGGCCTGAGGCGAACTCGTCGGTGGGCATCATGCGAAAGGCGCAGACACCGTCCCAGTGGCCGACGTGGTTGGCGAGGGGATGCATGACCCGAGTCTGGCATGTCGACCCGGCGCCGCCTACCCCCGCGAGGAGGACGTTTCTCCCCATCGGTTGGCCCCGATACCGGCAAGTCCGAGGAAGACACCTCACCGCCAGGCGGCCAACCTCACAGCGCGGAAACGCGCCCGCAGTGGCACCCTCTGGTCCACCTCTTGAGCGTGACGCCTCGCACTGGCGCCCCGCCACCGCGGCATCCAAGGCCGCTGGCGGGTTGGCCGGCGGATCTAGTGCCGACTACGACACCAGATCTGCCGCCTAACGCGGAGCCAGGGCGGCCCTGCCGCCTGCGGCACGCCAGCCGGTGTCGCGGTCAACTCCCCGCGCCGTCTCGTCTCATCAGGGTGAGCACAGGCAGGAGGACGCTGCGGGCCGCCTGCGTCAGCGACACGCGGTCGTACAGGCGCAGCGTCTCGCGAAGGAGTTGCTCCTCGGACGACGGTGGGTTGGCGGCGGAGATCCGTCGCATGAGCTCGAGCAGCTCCCGGGGCGGCACCTCGTCGAGCACGCGGGGCCCGAGCTCACGGAGCCGGAACTCCTCCTGCCCGGGGAGACGGTAGGTGCGGGTGTGGACACTGGACGTGCCCAGCGGATTGTCAGCCACCAGATCGCCCCGCCTCACGGCACGGGTGACCGCAGAGTCGAGGATCTGGGCGATCGCCTTCCCGACGCGTGAACCGCCCGATGCCCGCACATACGCCGTGCGGAGACGGTTCCCGCGCACCGGGCCCTCCACCGCGACGATCCGCAGAAGCCCCTCCAGAATCTCCTCGGCGGTGCCTTCACCCACCGGGCTAGCCGACCCGTCGAACGCTCGGTAGGGGTCCAGCGTCAAGGGGCGGAGGAAGATCGTGTCCACCGCTCCGTTCACCTGCGACATCGGGTCCCACTCCACTCCCAAGGCTGCTCGACGCGCCGGGGCGCGTGAGCCGCGATCCGTGCGCCCCAGCGCCAGGTGCAGGGTGGCGCCCAGTTCGGGGTACGCGGGTGGGGCCTCCGGGCCTGGGAGCACGGGCGTGACGACGCCGGGCTCGGCTGACGCCACCACGTTCTCCTCCCCGTCCGCCACCGGGTCGGTCTCCTCGGAGGCAAGCCCGGCGTCGGGGTCGTCGTCTGTCGGCTCGTCGACGATCTCCGTCGGCAGCTCGAGCTCGAACTCCTGCGCCGCGTCCTCCCCCTCGATCTCGACGCCGGCATCGATCCAGTCGGAGGGGTGGATGTCCATCTTGTCGAGCAGCGTCCAAAGCGGGGCCAGCGCGGCGGCCGGGTCGACGTAGAAGCTCGACTCCCGCACCCGGAAGAACCGCCAGCCGCATCGCTCGAGCTCCCGCTGCCGGGCGAGGTCACGCTCGTAGGCGTCGGGCCCGTGCCAGGTGTCGCCGTCGCACTCCACGGCCAGCCGCGCGCGGGCCCCCACCACCACGAGGTCCAGCCGGTACCCGAGCGCCTCCATCTGGGGAACCACCGTGTACCCGCGGTCCGCGATCCGGTTGTGGATCCGCTGCTCGAAGAGGGAGTCGAACGGCTCCACGCGCTCGTCCTCCGGCACCACCGACGAGGTCAGCTCGGTCCCCGACGCGCCGCGGCCAGCCACCCCGTAGGCGTAGTCGAGCAGCTGGAAGCGCAGATCCTCGCCGTTGGGCAGTTCGTTGAGCGCGATCGAGTGGAAGAGCCGCACCTGATCCTTCGCGCGGCTCACCGCGACGTTGAACCGCTGCACGTACATCTCCCGGGTCAGCGCGCCCAGCCGGCGCCCCGGCTCGGCGGCCGACACCATGGACAGGAACACCACGTCGCGCTCCGAGCCCTGGAAGTCCGGTGCGGTTCCCACCCGGAGGCTCCGCCGCGCCCACTCCTCGGCGGGGATCTCAGCCAGCAGCAGCGACTCGATGTACTTGGCCTGCCGCTCCCCGACGAGCGAGATGACGGCCAGGCTCGCGCTCTCGTAGGCCGGGTCGTCGAGGCAGGCCTTGAGGTCGTCGACGAGGGCGCGCGCCTCGGCGCGGTTGATCTTGCCCGTCGTGCCCTCCTCGACGCCGTCGGGCACATGCCGGACGACGAACGGGGCCAGCCGGTCCGACCCGAACTGCCGCACCGGGATGAGCCGGATGCCGTTGGGTTCGTAGGCGATGCGGTTGGAGAAGCCGATGATCTCGGGCACGCAGCGCCGGTGCTCCACGAGGGTGAGCTGGCCGCCGTAGCGCATGGCGGCCTCGTCGAACAGGGAGCGCTGCGGGTCCTGCCAGGTGTCCTTGTAGCGGTCGTCTTGCAGGTACTGCGCGGCCAGGTCCCTGAGCTGCTGCTGGTCGACGCCCACCGCGGCGGGGGAGACCTGCTTGTCGTCGCCGATGACGACGATCTTCGGGGCCAGGTACTGCAGGAACGTGGCCTCCAGGCCGGCCTGCGACGCCTCGTCGACCACGACGACGTCGAACATGTTCTCCTGCATGTGGAACTGCTCCGCAACCCGGTACAGCGGCATGATCCAGACCGGGACGGCCGGCCTGCAGCGTTCCATCGCGCGGCGGATCTCCGCCCGCTGCTGCGCGGCGTACTTGCCGGTGCCCTTGCCGAGGCGGCTGACCTGTTGTGAATAGCTGCGTAGATCGGCGCGGCGGCCCGGCGTGAGGCGTTCGCTGCCGACGGCGTGGCCCCAGGCGCGTTCGGCGGCGATGTTCTCGGCCACGGCGCGGAGCTTCTGGTCCGCCACCGAGATCTGCGCCTGGATGCTGTTGGCGTCCACCTGGTCCTGTGCCAGCACCCACGCCCCGACGGCGCCCCAGGCGACGGCCGCCTCGAGGTACTCCAGCCTGGCGTCCCAGGCATCATCGTCCGGGCTTGTCAGGACCGCCTCGGCGAGAGCAGGAGTGGCGGCGCGGGCGCGGTCAGTGAGGGTGTCGCGGCGGGCGATCGCCTCCGCGACCTGCTCGAGCCGCACCAGCCGTGCCAGGGCGCGGGCGTAGCCCTCGTGGTCTCTTGCCTCGACCGCGTTGCTCAGGCGGTGGACCGGCTCGGCGGCGTCGGACCAACCCGCGACCGTGGAGATCTCTTCCCCCAGGGCGTTCAGCGGCTCGCGGGCGGCCGCGACCGCGTCCGCCGCCTCGATGGCGTCGATGGAGCGGGCGAGGCGCTCGACGGCGGCCGCGTCCCCCCACGCCGGCGGCACGATCCCGCGCGACCGGAGGAAGTCCTCCTCGGCGCGGATGCGCTCACCGAGCTCCACCACACGCACGAGGTAGCTCAGCTGGCTCCGGTGCCACTCCACACGTTCACGCGGGGTGTCCTCGTCCGGGACGTCCACCGATGCCGGCCAGGCCCGGTCCACCTCGTCCAGCAGGCCCGACGCGTCGCGGTGCGCCATGAGGACGGTGAGCGCCGCGACCGTGGTGGGCGGCAGTCCGTCGACCCTGGCCTGGTCCAGGAGTTCGCGGCACTCCTTGACCACCCCGGGGGCGAAGGCCCCGATCTTCACCGTCCCGTCGGCGCGGGACTTGAGGGCGCCGCCCGTGCGGAGGTGGCGCTCCAGGGCGGTGGCCATGGCGCGCATGCGGTCCATGTCTCCGGGGAGCTCGACGCGGACGCCGGCGGGCAGCCGCTCGAGGACGCCGTCGACCTGCGCGATCCCGGCCTCCAGCGCCGAGGCGCGGGCCGCCCACACGTCGCCGGTACCGCCGCGCACGGCCGCCAGCGCATCGTCGATCCACTGGAGCGGCAGCCGCGACAGATCCCCCGCCGTGGTGACGTATTCGGTGAGGCGCGTCCTGAGCGCGAGCCGCTGCTCGACGCTGAGCGTCCGCAGCGCTGCCCTGCTCCCGTGCTGGGGGCCGTCGACCAGGGAGGCGGCCGCCGCCTTCGCCTCGGACTCCGAGCGCACCTGGGCGGCGAAGGCCTCGGCCTCTGGGACGGCGCGGCTGGGGAGCCGGCGACGGCTGCTCTCCACCGCGTCCTCGTCCAGCGAGCGGTCCCGGAGGAGGGCCAGCCATTCGAGGGCCTCGTCGTCGGACAGTGGGGGCGTGGACTGGGGGGTGAAGGCCACGAGTTCCGAGGCCCACTGGTACTGCGCCGCCTCGGACTGGTAGCGCTGCGCGATGGCGGCGAGCGTGCCGGAATAGGGTCCGTGGCTGAGCTCGGCCACCTCGTGCGAGCGGGCGCTGACGAGGTCGCGGCTGAGTGCCCGCCGCCGCTTGTCCAGCTGCGCCGCCTGCTCGGAGAGCTGCTGGATCTTGAGGGTGGCGGCGTGCTCGTCGTGATCGCCGGCCCGTCGGGAGATGTGGTCGACGGCGGTGCGGAGGTCGGCGAGGTCGTCGCGGCTAGCCCCGATGACGGACACGGCCAGCGGCTTGATCTGCGCGGGCAGCTTGGTGCGGACCTCGCGGAGCGCGCGGTCCGTGTGGGCGGTGACAAGCACGCGCTGCCCCTGGGCCAGCAGGTGCGTCAGCAAGGCCGCGGCGGTGTGCGTCTTGCCCGTCCCGGGAGGGCCCTGGACGAGGGTCTGAGCGTGGCGGTCCACCCGCTCAAGGATTCGCCGCTGCACGTCGTTGAGGGGGAGGGGCGCCACCACCTCGTCGTCGAAGGTGAGGATGGCGCCGGGCGTGGAGACCTCTGTGACCGGGGGGAGGCGGTCCGGGTCGATCAGCGGCAGAAGGCCGGCCGGGACCTCGCCGGCGGCGGCGATCTGGGCGGCGATCTCCTGGAACGCCTGCACCAGGCCGGTGCGGTTGCGGGGGCGGAGCACCAGCGCCGGGGCCCACGCCACCGTCGGGTAGGGATGGAGGTCAGGAAGTGTCGCGGCGTGGTCCCAGCGACCCTGGGCGTGCAGCTGGAGGGCCACGGTCCGGCCCAGCTGCTCGACGTCCGTCGAGTCGAGGGGGTTGCCCGAGAAGTCGTGGCCTCGGGTCTCGAGCTGTCCGACGAGCGACTGATCGGGGATGAGGCTGGGGTCGAGCATGTCCAGCTCGACGTGCATGCCCACCGATCCTTCGTCGAGGAAGAAGTCGAGGCGCCCGTTCGACTCCTCCAGCTTCGGGATGACCGGGACGGTAAACAGGTGCCGCCGCATCCGCTCATGCCCCTCGGGGGCCCAGGCGAGGAGCCCGACGCCGAGGAGGAGTTCAAGCTCCTCGCTCTTCTGGGTGGTCTGCACGTAGAGCTTGAACAGCTCGGCGTAGGAGTCGCGGACGGGCTGCTCGCGGAGGAACACCTCCGCCCACTGATCCCACCTTGCGGCCCATGTATGGAACGCGGTCTCGACGGCGGGGTGGTCCTCCGAGCGCTCGCGCGCCCCGTCGGGGGAGGCGCGCCACTCGGCGAGCCGGGGACGCTCGGCGGCGTTCAGGATGTCGCCGGTGATCCATCCGGACAGCGATGCCGGGACCCGGGGCGGGTCCGCGGGGACGAGCCTGTCGATGCTGATGAGGGGGCCCTGGTCCCAGGCCTGCCCCGGCTCGGTGACCCAGCGGACGGCATCGGCGTCGGGGAGATCGCCGAGCCAGTGCACGGAGCCGTCGCGGCGGTAGGCGTCGATGTCGCTGACGGGGCCTGTCGGAGCTGCTGCGCCTTCGCGAGGAAAGTGAAGAGCCGCACGGCCTTGTCGACGTAGCGGGAGGAATCAGGCAAGGGTTGTGACCTCATCGGTGGGATCTGCGGGAGGCTCCATCGTGTGGTGGGCGCTCTCGTCGGGACCTTGGCGAGCTTAGCGCTTGGCTCTGACAGCGGGTTGCTCCGAGCGGGGTGGGTGAACCAACCCGCAGCGAGCGCCCACCTGGGCCCCGGTGACCATCCGCCTGCGGAGGCGTGGACCCGGCTACGGGCGGACGTCGTCGTGGAGTCGCACGCTTGAGAACTCGATGGTCGCGTCCGCGCACTTCCAGTAGTGCAGGCGTCGCGCGCTGGGCGTGTTGCTCTGCAGCGACACACGCCAGCACGTCTCGCCCCCGCTGCGCGTCACCGGCGGGTCGTCGCCGCCCCTGCCGCTGCGCAACTGGTGGAGTTCGCGCGAGGCCAGTTCCGCGTCGCGCCCGGTGAGCACCTGCGCCATCACCTCCACCACCTTCGCCCGCGACACTCCCTGCACGGTGTTCAGCGTCTCGAAGAACCCTGCCCCGTACCGCCACGGTGCCAGCGGGTAGCGGTCCTTCTCCCCGGCGGGGACGGTGTAGGCCCAGAGTTGCCTGATCTCGAAGTCCAGCTGCTCGGCCTCCGTGGTGAACAGCACGTCGTCGACGACCGACGGCCGCGCCCGCGACTTCTTCCTCCGAACCTCCTCACGCAGCTGCTGCCGCAACTCCTTGGTCTCCTCCCTCAGTGCGCCCAGCGCCGCCCTCGCACGGCGAAGCTCCTCCACCAGCTGCCGCTGCTCTCTCAGCAACCCGTCCACGACGTCCGGCGTCACCTCCGGCGGTGGCACGGCCGCCGGCTCCTCGACAGCCGCACCCTCGGCCTCCACAGCCACCTCCTCCAAGGAGACGGAGGGCTCGGTGATCTGCTCCGAGACCAGCCATGGCGGGCCGCCGTCGAGGATGCTGGGGGCGGGCACGGCCGCCTCTGGGGCGGCTGCGTCGAGCAACGACAGGAGCCACTCGCCGGTGGCCTCATCCCGTTCCACGATCCACACCGGCACCACGTCGCCCTCGGTGAGCAGCAGCCGGAGATCGTGGTCGTCGTCGACGAGGAGGTCGGAGGGGATGACGCTCGCGAGTCCGGGGAACAGTTCGACGGTGCAACCGTCGGGCCCAACTGCCGCGACCCTGGTCAGCACCGTGTCGCCCGGGGCGTACCCGGCGACGGCGTCCTCGGCGCGCAGTCGCATCCCCCGGACGTCCAGGCGCCGACTCTCCGCATCGAGCTCCCCCCGGACCGTCATGCCCTTGCGGAGGAGCCGACCCGCCTCCACGCCTGGCTCCACGAGTTCCGGCCAGATCGTGCACGGCATGCCGGCCCCGGCGTCCACCAGCGCGCGCCCGCCCGCGACCCCCGAGACGGTGCCCTCGACGTTGACCGCGGTCTCGCCGGTGGCGTCGGCAACGAACCCGCCCGCAGACGACATGCTCATGGCGTCGGATACCAGCTCGCGGGTGATGCGGACGCGGTCCGTGCGTCCGTAGGCGAACCGCAGCGGCGACTCGTAGGGGTCCGTCTCCCAACCGGACCCGATGGGGTACACCCGGGATGCGCCGCCGTACACCTGGCACATCGGCGGGACGGCTTCGCTGAACGCCCAGCTCGCCTCGGCCGTCTCGATCTCGACGACGTCGGCGATCCCGTGCAACGTGGTGTGGAGGTTGTCGACGTCCGCGTACGCCTCGGGGGCGCCTGTTGCACGCGACACCACCACCACCGGCCGCTGCCGCGCCGGGTTGCGGAGGAAGGCGCCGAGGGCGTGAGCATCGTCGCGGGTGCGGACGGCCGGCGGCACCGTGGTCGCGGACGGGCGGGGGGTCGACGGAGTGGTGGAGGGTCTCCGGTTGCCGGTATCCACAGGAGGCTGCGGGGCGAGCGCCCGCTGGAGCGCGCCGAGGAGGCGGCTCTTGAGGTCCTTGATCTCGCCGGCGTCGCGGGCCAGGAACAGCGGCACCGTGTGGGGGTCGGTCTCCCAGCCCGTGCCCGGAGGGTAGACGCGGCACGCGCCGCCGAACACCGAGGATTCCTTGCCGACCTGATCGGACAGCGCGTACGTCACCTGATCATGGGTGAGCGTGACCACGTCCGCGCGCCCGTCGGCGGTGAAGTCCGTGGGCGTGACGTAGGTGTCGTGGCGGCCGCGCGCCACCGTCAGCACGACCACCGGCCGGGTCCGTGCCTCTGAGCGGAGATAGGCGACGAGCCGGTGCACGTCGAACGCGTCCGTGATCACCTGCGGCCCCGTACCGGGAAGTTGTAGCCCCATCGTTGCCCCCATCGACGTCGGTGGGTTCGATCATCGCGCACCGGGGTGACACTCGTCGGCTGCGCACGAAACGCCGGGGGAGCCGGCGGTCAGCGCTGCAGGCGCCGCTGATGGGCGAGTCAGGCGGCGTGCCGACGCCGGAGCTGCTCGAGCCGCCGCGGCGAGAACGGGCCTGAAACCGCTCGTCGCCCCGCTAGGTGGCAGTTCTGGCGGCGTAGTCGCGCCCAGATCCGCCGCGCAGCCGCTGAGTCAGGGGCCGAGCCGGTGCGGCGGCGAGGTGGCGTCTCGTGCGTGGCGCGACGGGGTGAACCGGGGCTCGGGCGTAGCCTGCGGGCATGGCCGGGCGAGTGACGACGATGAGGGTGCGCGCGGCGCGACGACGGAAGCGTCGGCTGAGCGCCAAGGTCCAGGACCTCACGTCGACGCAGTGGGGTGAGCTCTGCGACGCCTGGGCCGGGTGCGCCTACTGCGGCGCCGTCGACGTGGCCCTGCAGAAGGACTGCGTCCTGCCCATCTCGCGCGGCGGCCGCTACACAGTCGACAACGTCGTGCCCGCCTGCCGCGCGTGCAATGCGAGCAAGTGCAACAGCGAAGTCTCGGGCTGGATGCGGAGGAAGAAGCTCGACGAGGAGTCGTTCCTGATCCGCCAGTGGGAGATCGTCGCGGTCCTCGCAGGTGCCTCGTCGATTGAGCCCACCGGTGGCGTCGAGGTCCGGGAAACGTAAGCTGACAAGGAGAGTCTCTTAGGCTTTGAGGCTCGTCGCTTCGCTCCTCGCGCCTCAGCCAGCGGGTGGGTGCCCCGGCATCCCGCACACGTAGGCCGCCTGGGCGAGGTGCTGGGCGGCGTCGTCGATGATGCTCACCAACCGCACCCCGCGGGTGACTGGAGGATCCCAGCGACGATCGACCACGTCGTCGAGGTCCGCATCCTCCAACCCTCCGATGTAGCCCTTCAGCGCCTCCACGGCGGCGCTCACGTAGGCCACCAGCGGCGCGGCATCCGCGACCACGATCGCCCGCGCCTGCTCGGGGGTGTGGCCGTATCCCACCTTGTCAGCGACGGCCCCCAGGGTGAGGCGGCCGCGGAATCCCTGCGCGGTCCACACCTCCTTCTCCCCGGACAGGTGGGCGAGCTGCACGTCGATCTCGCGCCCGGTGTGCCAGAGCAGCCAGGCCACGGAGTTGTCGTGCCCGGCGGGGTGCCGGTTGAGCACTTCCGCCGTGAGGTGCGGGCGGAGGTTCTCCAGCGCGTCGAGGGGGCGCGAGGCGGCGTCGAGGAGGATGTCGATGGCGTCCATGGTGTCCAGTGTCGCGGAGGGGTGGGGGTCGGGTGGCACGAATGTCCGGCTCGGGGCGCCCTCGTCGCCCTCTGTGTGCGTGGGGGTGGGGTGCGACGGCGTGTCGTGCTCGATCTGGGGGCGGGGGTCGGGTGGCACGAATGTCCGGCTTCGGGGGCCCCCGTCGCCCTCTGTGCGTGTGGGGGTGGGGTGCGACGGCGTGTCATGCTCGATCTGGGCGCGGGGGTCGGATGGCACGAATGTCCGGCTCGGGGCGCCCTCGCCGCCCTCTGTGGGCGTGGGGGTGGGGTGCGACGGCGTGTCGTGCCACCTCAGGGGGGTTGGCCGGGTGGGGCTACTCTTCCCTCAGACGTCGAGGAGGGGGCACGATGACCGTGAACGGGACGCGGCACCTGGCGGACAGTGTGCCGTCCCTGGTGGATGTCGCGCTGGACTACATCCGCACGGGTATCGCCAGCGGCGACTTCCCGCCCGGCCACCGGCTCAAGGAGCGAGATCTCTCCGAGGAGACGGGCATCTCCCGCATCCCCATCCGCGAGGCCATCCGGGCGCTCGCGTCCGAAGGCTTCGTCACCCTCGTCCCGCGCCGGGGCGCGGTGGTCACCGAGATGCAGCCGGAGATCCTCGACGAGATCTTCGAGGTCCGCGAGGCCCTCGAGGTGCAGGAGTGCTCACTGGCGGCGAGCCGCGCCTCCCAGGCCGAGATCGAGCGGATGCGCGAGAGCGTCGAGGCCGCCGAGCTGGCCGCCCGCGCCGGCGACGCCGAGGCCGTCAACTCCGCCAACGCCCGCTTCCACGAGATCCTCGTCGAGGCCTCCCATAACGACACCCTCGCCGGGGTTCTCCGGCCGCTGAAGAACCGCCTCAACTGGATCCTGCGCCAGAACGACGACGTCACCATCGTCTGCCAGGAGCACCGCGACATCCTCGAAGCCATCGCGTCAGGCGACGTGGACCGGGCCCGCGCCGTCGCCACCAGCCACGTGGCCACCAGCAAGCAGTTGGCGCTGGCGGTCCTGTTCCCGGACCGCCAGGCCGCCGCGAACGCCTGAGCCCCGGGCCCGCTACGGGACGACGACGGTTCCGGCCTGCCCGGCCACCGCGTCGGTGATCTTCTCCAGCCGCGTGATGATGCCGCGACCCCCCGTCGCCTCCACGAACGAGCACACCGCGTCCACCTTCGGGCCCATCGAGCCGGGCGGGAACTGCCCGTCGGCGAGGTGCTTCCGCCTGGTGGCCACGTCGATCTCGCCGATGGGGCGGGCATGGTCGGTGCCCCAGTCGAGCCAGGCGTTGTCGACGTTGGTGGCCAGCACGAGCGTGTCGGCTGAGATCTGATCGGCGAGCAGCACCGAGTTGAGGTCCTTGTCGATGACGGCCTCCACCCCGGCGAAGTGGCCGGGTGACTTCTCGACGACGGGGATGCCCCCGCCGCCGCCGCCCACCACCAGGAAGCCGGCGTCGAGCAGCGCCGAGATGGCGGGCGCCTCGATGATCCGCAGCGGACGCGGGCTCGGCACAACGCGCCGCCAGCCGATGTCGCCGTGGTCCACCCACGTCTGGCCGAGCTTGATCAGCCGCTCGGCCGTCTCGCCGTCGACGTGGCGGCCGATGGGCTTGGTGGGGTTGCTGAACGCGGGGTCCGACGGGTCCACGACCGTCCGCGACACCACCACCGTGGGCGCGATCTCCAACCCCTGCTCCTGCAGCGCGCCGCTCAGCGCGTTGAGCAGGATGAAGCCGATCGAGCCCTGGGTGTTGGCCACGCACCAGTCGAGTGGGACGGGGGAGAGGAAGTACGCCGCGATGTCGTTCTTCGCGAGGATGTTGCCCACCTGGGGGCCGTTGCCGTGGGACAGCAGCAGCTGATGCCCCTGGGCGACGAGCTGGGCGACCTGGGCGGACGCGGCCTCGACGGCGGCGATCTGGTGGTCGACTCTGACGGATTCATTGACCCCGGTGAGGGCGTTGCCGCCAAGGGCTAGTACGATGCGCATATCTCTGGTATACCATATGCCAACCTACAGTTTGTAGTAACTCTTCAATCCCGCGAGAGAGAACAACGATGAGGACTCCCCCCCAGCGATCCGACGAGTGGCCCACCCTCGCCTCCACCGCGACCCTCGAGCAGATCGACGCAACCCTCGCCTCGGGCGCGGACGTCGACGCCACCGACACCGTCGGACGCACGGCGATCCTGATCGCGGCAAAGGCCGGGCGCCTCGACGCCGTCCGCCACCTCATCGCGGCCGGCGCGGACATCGACCGCCAGGACCAGATCTGCCTCAACCCCTTCCTGTGGGGCTGCATCTCCGGCAACGCGGAGCTCGTGCGCACCATGGTCGAGGCCGGCGCGGACCTCGAGCGCACCACCCGCTTCTACGGCAAGGGCATCCACCCCGCGTCCGAGAAGGGGCACCTCGAGGTGGTCCGCTACCTCACCGAGCAGACCGACATCAACCTCAACCACACCAACCTCTGCGGCTGGACCGCCCTCCTCGAGGCGATCCTCCTGCGCGACGGCGGCCCGGTGCAGCAGGAGATCGTCCAGCTCCTCGTCGACAACGGCGCGGACCCGACGATGGTCGACGAGCTGGGCGTCACGCCGCTGGCGCACGCCGAGCGCCTCGGGTTCACCGGGATCGCCGACATCCTCCGCGCGGCGCTCGCCTGACGGCCGGCACGACAGGGTCGGGGCAGACGCAATGACGCGCACAGGCATCGCCATCACTGTGGACCGGGAGGTGTTCCCGTCCGCCACCGGAGCGGTGAGCATCCACTCCGTCTTCGCGACGGCGGCCAACCTGTCCACTGCGGCGGGCCTCGTCAGCATCGTCGCGGGGTCGCGGCCGGCTGGCCCCCGCACCGTGGTCGTCGACCTCCCCACCCTTGACGGCCTCGCCCTCCGCCCCGGGCACCAGGGCGAGCTCACCCCCACCCGTCTCCGGCTGGGCGAGCACGAGTTCGACCTCACCCGGGCCGCCACTTGGCAGCCCGCCCCCATCGACGGCCCGATCCTCAAGGACGCGGTCGCCGACCTGGCCGCCCGGCTCGACGGCGTCCGCCTCGGCGACGGCCCTGCCGGCCGGAGCGCCGGGCCCACGCCGTTCGAGGAGGCGGTCGCGGCCGAGCTCGACGCCCGCACCCGGGCCTTCGCCGACGCCGTCGCCCGGCAGCACCTCGCCGACGCCCGCGGTGCGGCGGCCCGGCTGCTCGGCCTCGGCCAGGGGCTCACCCCCTCGGGCGATGACTGGCTGGCCGGCTTCGTACTGGCCGCCCACCACGAGCCGGAGACGCTCGGCACGGCCAGCGCGGCCGTCGACGGCGCCGCCCGCCCGGGCGCCACCGTCGACGTTTCGCTGAGCATCCTCCGCAACGCCCTGCAGGGGCATGCCATCGACCCCCTGCACCGCCTCCTGGCGGCACTCACCCGCCCGCCGGGACCCGGCATCGACGAGGCGCTGGCCGCGCTCGCCGACGTCGGGCACTCGTCGGGCACCGACATGGCACTCGGGCTGCTCTCGGCGGCCCACCTCACCACCCACCCGCAAGGAGCGCAATGACCACCCGCACCCTGATCAAGAGAGGCACCTACGTCGATTCGGTGTCGCTCATGTCGCTGTCCACGAAGGCGAACGCCCTTCCGGGCGTGACCAACGCCGTCGCGGCCATGGCCACCGCGATGAACAAGGAGATCCTCACCAACCAGGGCCTCCTCACCGACGAGATGGCGGCCCTGACCCCCGGCGACCTCATCCTCATCGCCGTCGCCGACAGCGACGACAACGCCGACGGCGCCATGGCCGGCATCCAGGAGTTGCTGGAGCGCAAGCCCCAGGACGACGACGGCGACGTCACCTTCCGCACCGTCGCCTCCGCGTCCTCCGGACGTCCCGACGCGAATGTCGCGGTGATCTCCGTCAACGGCGCCTTCGCCGCCCGCGAGGCCCACGCCGCCCTCGACGCGGGCCTCCACGTCATGCTGTTCTCCGACAACGTGGCCATCGAGGACGAGATCGAGCTCAAGGAGAAGGCCCACGACAAGGGCCTGCTCATGATGGGCCCCGACTGCGGCACCGCGATCATCAACGGCGTCTCGCTCTGCTTCGCCAACAACGTGCGCCGCGGCCGGATCGGCATCGTCGGCGCCTCGGGCACCGGCAGCCAGGAGATGAGCGTGCGCATCCACGACTTCACCGGCGGCATCTCCCACCTGCTGGGCACCGGCGGCCGCGACCTCTCGACGGAGGTGGGCGGGATCATGATGCTCGACGGCATCGACGCCCTCGAGGCGGACCCGGGCACCGACGTCATCGTCGTGGTGTCGAAGCCCCCGGCGGCCGAGGTGGCCGAGAAGGTCCTCGACCGGCTGGCCCGCAGCGCCAAGCCCGTCGTGGTCTGCTTCCTGGGCGCCTCCGACGAGCTGATCGCCTCCGCGAAGGCCAAGGGCATCGAGCTGTTCAACCGCACCAAGCCCGCCGCGCTGGCCGCGGTGCTCGCCGGCGGCGCCAAGGAGGAGGACCTCGACCTCCACTCGCTCAACTGGCCGCTCATCGAGGAGGTGCGCGCCAAGCTCACCCCCGAGCAGAAGTACATCCGCGCCCTCTACTGCGGCGGCACCATCTGCGACGAGGCCATGTTCCTCGCCATGGAGAAGTACACCGACGTGTACTCCAACATCCGCAAGGAGGCCGAGTACAAGCTGTCGGGCACCGAGCGATCGAAGGCCCACACGTTCCTCGACTTCGGCGAGGACGAGTTCACCAACGGCAAGCCGCACCCCATGATCGACCCCTCCAACCGCATCGCGCGGTTCGTCGAGGAGGCGGCCGACCCCGAGGTGGGCGTCATCGTCATGGACGTGGTGCTCGGCTACGGCGCCAACCCGGACCCGGCCGGCGTCATGCTCCCGGCCATCAGGGAGGCCAAGGCAAAGGCCGCCGCCGAGGGCCGCCACCTCGAGATCCTGGTCTACGTGCTCGGCACCGACGAGGACCCCCAGAACATGCAGGAGCAGGTGGCCAAGCTCGTCGACGCCGGCTGCACCTGGGCGTCGTCGTCGACCAACACCGGCCTGCTGGCCCGCGAATTCGTCTGGAAGGACAACAACTGATGAGCAGCATCGCCGGACTCCTCGGCACACCCCTGAACGTCGTCAACGTCGGCGCCGCCATGTTCGCCGAGGACATCAAGGCCCAGGGCGCCCATGTCACCCATCTGGACTGGACGCCCCCGGGCGGCGGCCGCCCCGACGTGATGGAGGCGCTCAACGTCCTCTCCCGCAGCGACGTGGCCGAGCGGATCAACGCCGCCAACGCCGTCGCGCTGGAGCGGATCGTCACCTCCCAGCCCATCCTCGTGGGCTTCGGCCAGGCCCTCGACGTGGTCCCCGGCATGACGAAGACCACCATCCTGCACGCCGGCCCGCCCATCGAGTGGGAGCGGATGGCGGGCGCCATGAAGGGCGCCGTCACCGGAGCGCTCGTGTTCGAGGGCCTCGCGAAGGACCTCGACGAGGCCTACGAGCTGGCCGGCTCAGGAGAGATCACCTTCTCTCCGTGCCACGAGCACCAGGCCGTGGGCTCCATGGCGGGCGTCACCTCGGCGTCGATGTTCATGCACGTGGTCGAGAACCGTCCGCACGGCAACTACGCCTACACCAACCTGTCCGAGCAGCTGGCGAAGATCCTGCGGATGGGCGCCAACGACCAGTCGGTCATCGACCGGCTCAACTGGATGCGCGACGTGTTCGGCCCCATCCTCCGCGACGCCATGGTCTCGGCCAAGGAGATCGACCTGCGCATGATGCTCGCCCAGGCGCTCCACATGGGCGACGAGGCGCACAACCGCAACAACGCCGGCACCACCCTGCTGATCCAGGCGCTCGCCCCGCACATCCTCGAGTCGGGCTTCTCGACCAAGGACAAGCAGGACGTCTTCAACTTCGTGGCGTCCTCGGACTACTTCTCCGGGCCGACGTGGATGGCCGCCTCCAAGGCCGCCATGGACTCGGCGCAGAACATCGCCGACTCCACCATCGTCACGACGATGGCCCGCAACGGCGTCGAGTTCGGCATCCGCGTGGCCGGCACCGGCGAGGGCACCTGGTTCACCGGGCCCGCGCAGGTGGTGGAGGGTCCGCTGTTCGCCGGCTTCACCGTCGACGACCGCGGCCTCGACATCGGGGATTCGGCCATCACCGAGACCTACGGCATCGGCGGCTTCGCCATGGCGTGCGCCCCGGCGATCGTCCCTCTCGTGGGCGGCACCGTCTCCGAGGCCATCGAATACTCCCGGACCATGTCCGAGATCACCGAGGGCTTCAACCCAGCCCTCACCATCCCCATCCTCGGCTTCCGTGGCACCGCCACGGGCATCGACGTCCGCAAGGTCGAGGAGACCGGCATCCTGCCGATCATCAACACCGCCATCGCGCACAAGGAGGCCGGCATCGGCATGATCGGCGCGGGGCTCACCCATCCGCCGGCCGAAGCCTTCCACCGGGCAACGCTGGCCCTCGCCGAAAGGTTCTCGCAGTGACCACCACCACCGCCTCCCCCCGCGCTGCGGGCCGGATGGCCCTCCCGCTCTGGCAGAAGGGCGACCTCGCCGCCTTCTTCGCCCTCTTCACCAACAACCTCACCAACCTGCTCACGGTCATCGCGCTGCTGACGTTCGTGGTGGGGCTACCGCACGAGATCGTCTTCGGGCGCATCGTCCCGGCGTTCGGCCTCGGTGTGTTCGTGGCGTCGTGCTCCTACGTGTTCTTCGCCAACAGACTGGCCCGCAAGCTCGGCCGCACCGACATCACGGCCCTCCCGTCGGGCCCGGCCGCGCCGGCGATCTTCACGATCACCTTCCTGGTCCTCCTGCCGGTCTACACCACCACCGGCGACGCGAACCTCGCGATCGGCATCGCGTTGGTGTGGGGCTTCATCGAGAACTCGATCCTCTTCGTGGGCGCGTTCCTCGGCGACTCCCTCCGCCGCGCCGTCCCGCGGACCGTGCTGCTGGCCTGCCTCGGCGGACTGGGCCTGCTGCTCCTGGCCATGAACCCGATGCTGCAGTCCTTCGCCACCCCCGTCGTCGCGTTCGTGGTGCTGGCCCTGATCTTCATCAACTGGTTCGGCAAGTCACCGATCTTCAAGAACATCCCCACCGGCCTGATCCTGCTCGTCGTCGGCACCGCCCTGGGCTGGGCCTTCGGCCTCATGTCGCCCGAAGCCATCCGCGAGGCGCTCGCCGGCGCCGGGTTCACCCCGCCGCAGGTGCACGTCAACGAGATCTGGGAGTACTTCGGCGTCGCGCTGCCGTACATCGCGTCGGCCGTCCCGCTGGCTCTGGCGAACTTCGTGTTCGACATCGAGAACATCGAGTCCGCGCACACCGAGGGCGACCCCTACCCCACCCGGCCGGTGATCCTGGCCGACGCGGGCGCCGGCCTCGTCGGCAACTTCTTCGGCAGTCCGTTCCCGGTCACCGTCTACGTGGGCCACTCGGCCTACAAGACCATGGGCGCCGGCGTGGGCTACACGCTGCTCAACGGCCTGGCCATGCTGGTGGTAGGCCTGTTCAGCCTCGGCAGCCTGCTGCTGTCGATCATCCCGCTCGCGGCCATCGCGCCGATCCTCATCTTCATCGGCGTCGTGACCGCGAACCAGGCGGTGCGGGAGACGCCGCGCATCGAGGTGCCGGTGATCTTCATCGCCCTGTTCCCGTGGATCGCCAACTGGGGCCTCACGCTGGCCGGCAACGTGCTGCGCGCCGTGGAGACCAACGCCGGAGCCGTCGGGTTCCCGGCGCTCGAAGCCACCGGGACCAACTACACGGGCCTCTACGCGCTGGGCAACGGCGCGCCGCTGACGTCCCTGATCTGGGGCTGCATCGCGATCTTCGCCATCCGTAACCGCACGATCGCGGCCGCCATCAGCGCCGGTGTGGGTGGCGCATTGGCCTTCTTCGGGATCATCCACGAGGCCAGGCCGGTGCTCGGCGGGGAGCGGCCCACCAACTTCCTCATCGCCTACGCGATGGTGGCGGGGCTGTTCGTCCTCAAGTGGGCGCTGGACAAGCGTGACCCCGGGCTCGTCGACGGGCAGCCCCGCGACGACGCCCCGGCCAAGGCCGCGGTGGGCGTCGAGACGGCCGCCGTCGCGACCGCCGGTACCACCAGTGACCCGCTGGTCGACGGCACCGAGCGCGCCGCGGACGCCACGCCCGACGCGGAGGAGGGTCTCGCGCGTCGCTGACGCTCCGACCCCCGATACCGACACAGAGGCGGATCTGATGGCGTAGTCGCCATCAGATCCGCCTCTGGCGTGTCCGCCTAGATGCAGGAGCGGTCCGTCGTGCTCGCTTGACGGCTCCCTGCCGCCCTGGGTGTTGAGCCGATGGATGGGTTCGACGAAGGGCCTCCGCGTGAACTGAGCGCGGGCACCCCGTCGAACCCATCCATCGGCTCAAACCACCCCCGGCCGGCCCGGACACAATGGGGACCATGCAGAAGACCATCGTCATCACCGGAGCCAGCGACGGGATCGGGGCCGCCGCCGCACGGGAGCTGAGCCGCTCGGGCCACGCCGTCGTCGTCGTGGGGCGCTCCCCGTCGAAGACCAGGGCCGTCGCCGACGAGCTGGGCGCGCCGTTCCATGTGGCCGACTTCGCGGATCTCTCGCAGGTGAGGACCCTGGCGGCGGACCTGCTGGCCGCCCACCCCCGCATCGACGTGCTCGCCAACAACGCCGGCGCCATCATGGGGGAGCGGACCCTCACCGTCGACGGCAACGAGAAGACCTTCCAGGTCAACCACCTGGCCCCGTTCCTGCTGACCACGCTGCTCATGCCCGCGTTGGTGGCGGCCAAGGCCACCGTCGTCCAGACGTCCAGCGGAGCGGCCCGCGCCTTCGGCCGGATCGACCTGGACGACCTCCAGAACTCCCGCCGCTACTCGCCGACGAGGGCGTACGGCAACGGGAAGCTGGCCAACATCCTCTTCACGACGGAGCTGCAGCGCCGGTACGGGGGCGAGGGTGTCGCGGCGGTGGCGTTCCACCCCGGCGTGGTGGGCAGCAACTTCGCTGCCGAGACGAACCACCCCACGCGGATCTTCTACCACGGGCCGCTCAAGCGGCTGTTCACCGTCAGCAACGAGAAGGGCGCGGACCAGCTTGTCTGGCTCGCCGAGGGCCGGCCCGGGATCACGTTCGAGCCGGGGGCCTACTACGAGTCGCGGAGGGTGGCCAAGCTGCACCCGCAGGCGAAGGACGCGCGCCTGGCGAGGGAGCTCTGGGAGCGGTCCGTCGCACTCGTCTGACGGCTCCCTCCCGGCCTGGGTATTGAGCCGATGGATGGGTTCGACGTGGGGCCCCCGCGTGAACTGAGCGTGGGTAACTCGTCGAACCCATCCATCGGCTCAAACCACCCCCCACCCCGGGGCCGGGGGCTACAGCGCCAGCGTCAGGATCAGGACCACGATCAGGGCCACCGCCATCAGGGCGACGACGCCCAGCACGAGCCACCGCAGCCCGCGGCCGAGACTGTCGGCCGGGTCGGCCCCCGGGTCCTGCCCGCCCTCGACGGCGAAGCGGAGGATGGCCGCGTCGGTGGCGTCGTCGACCACGGCGCGTCCGGCGCGGTGAGCCGCCGCGACCGTGGCCGCCGCGTCGGCGATCCTCCACCGCAGCGCCCGGGCGTCCCGCGGCATGAGGCCGGTGGGCAGGTGCCGGGAGCACTCCTGCAGGAACGCCGTCGCGGCCCGGCCGCCCGCCACGGCCGACGGGACCGTGGCCAGCAGTGGGGCCACGTCGTCCTCCAGGCCGCTCCCCGAGCGAGCCATCTCGACGGCGAGCGGCGCCAGCAGCCTGGGCTCGTGCCTGACGAGCTCGGCGAGGTACCCCGACCCCAGCTCCGCGGCCTGCCCGCTGGAGACGAGCCGACGGATCCGCCGCGGGTCGCGCTGCAGCGCCTGCGCCTGCTCAGCCGCGGTCAGCACCACCAACCCGGGCGCCGTCTCCGCGGTGAGCCCGAGGCCGTCCAGCCACGGCCGCGCCTCCTTGAGCAGCGACACGTCCCAGCCGCTGGTCACGTCCTCGGCCAGCAGCACCAGCGCGTCGGTCTCCAGCAGGCCGGGCGGCAGCATCGGCGCCAAGCCCTTCCGCGCCCGCCTGCGCTCGAGCCGCACCAGGTGGCCCCACACCCCTGGCGCGTCCAGGCAGTCGACGGCCCCCCGCGACACCACCTCCGACGGGTGGGTCAGCAACCGCTCGAGTTGCTCCAGGTCTGCCGTGAGCAGCCGCCGGGACAGGTCGCCGTCGGCCCACCGTCGGGCCTGCGGACCCTCGACGCGCCCGCGCACCAGCTGCAGCGCCTCCCCCGCGGTGAGCGGGCGCCGCCCCTCCAACTCCTCGAGCCATTCCGCCAGGTCCGCCGCCTGCGACCTCCGGCCGGGGTAGCGCCGCTCCGCCGCCTCGCCGAGCGCCCACGCCAGGCCCTCGGGGAGTCGCGGACCGCCGGAGCGGGCCTCCTGCGCGCGGGCCGAGAACGCCCGGAAGATGTCCGCGTGCCGGGCCTGCAGGGCCTCGGGCCACCCGCCGGAGATCACGGTCTCGCCGGCCTCGATGCGGCTGGCGGCCAGCGACGTGGACCAGGTGTAGCCCTGCGCCACCCCCTCGGGCAGGATCCGGCAGAGCCAGCCGAGGAGCTGATCCACCTCGCCCTGCCCGCCCGGCAGCAGGAGCACCCGGTTCGACGCGTCGAGGGACAGCAGGCCCGCCAACGCCCGCTCCAGCTCCGCGCCAGGGGCCCGAAGCGTCACGCGGGGTCGGGGCGACTCACCGGGCGCCAGCCAGCCGTCGCGTCGGACCACCGGCAGCGACCCGGTCAGGCAGTCGAGCAGCGTGCCGCCGCCGGCCAGTACGGCGAGCTGGACGGCGCCCGCCGGGCCGTACTGACCCGACGACCCCTGGACGACGACCACCCACGAGCGCAGCCGGGGCGAGTAGCGGTACGTGGCGACGGCGATGCCCTCGGCCTCCGTGGAGCCGCCGACGGCGAGCTGGGGGTACAGCGGCTCCAGGGCGGCGAACTCCGCCGCGACCTGGGGAGGGAGCGCGGGGGAGCTGCGCTCGGGGTCCGGGCGGAACCCGCCGCCGCGGTCCGAGCGCGTCGAGACCAGCCAGTCCTGGGTCATAGCCCGGGCTCCTGGAACAGGACCGCCATGAGGTGCAGCAGGCCGGCGTTGGAGGGGATCACCGCGTCGGGATCCCCCACCTGGCGGACCCGGCCGTCGGGGGTGACGAACTCGCGGGTGCAGGTGAGTATGAAGCGCACCGCCGCGGTGCTGTTGAGGGTCGAGATGAGGTTCCTGCCGAAGTCCGCGCCGAGCAGGGCCGAGGCGAGGACGGCGCTCACGATGTCGCGGGCCTGCAGGACCGAGCCGTCGGCCCCCGCGAACCAGTACTGCTCGGAGGTCTCGACGGCCACCTCGCGCCCGCCCACGCTCAGCGGCGCGAACGAGTCCGTCGCCACCAGGCCCCAGAAGTTCGACGGATCCCCGAAGTGGTCCAGGACGGCCCGCGCCACCTCGCCGGCCAGCCGCGCGCGCTCGTGTCGGTCCGGCTCGTCGACGAGCCCACCGAGCAGCTGCCGCGCGGAGGCTGACATGTACCCGGGGTCGAAGTGATCCAGCGCGGCCAGCACCGAGTCTGCTGCGGCGCCCTGGAAGTCCTTCGCGGCCTCGGGGCGGCGGAAGGCCCAGGCCCAGCGCCTGAGCGCATCCGGATCGCCGGCCGCGACCGGGTTCCTGACCAGCGCCCGGTGGATGGCGTCGCCCTTGGACACCGCGATGGACAGCCTCGCGTGGCCCATGGCCGTGAGGTCGCCGTCGCTCATCAACAGCACCGAGCGCAGCAGCTCGTGCGCCTGTTGGCGCGTGGAGGCGAACACGCGCCCGGGCTCGCCGCCCCGCACCCGCGAGCACGCCAGCCGCTCGGGATCGGTGAGCTGGTGGTAGACCGACGACAGCGACAGCGCGTCGAGGACGCCCAGGAAGTGGTGCGAGTAGTTGAGCTGGGCCTTCTCCGTGCGACCGAGCTTCGCCCCGCCGTCGCCCAGCTGGGTCAGCCGGTCGATGATCTCGCCGGGCAGGTCCACCAGCGCCGTGGTGACCTGCCGCCCGCCGTGCGAGCTGCGGAACAGGTACGGCGCCCGGGTGTTGCCCCAGATGCGGGCGCGGTAGTCGATGGTGGTGGGGTCCGCGTTCTCCAGCCCGGCAGCCCGGTGACCTGGTCGACAAGGGTGGCGACGCGGGCATCGTCGGCCCCCAGGAGGATGCCGAGCGCCCACGCGGCCGGCAGATCGCGGAAGACGTCGGCGCGCTCCATGGTGAGCAGCTCAGGGATGAGCGTGGCGGCCCGGGCGCGGGCATCGGGGCTGGCGAGGACGGCTCCGAGGGGTGAGCGGTCGTGGAGTGTGCGCATCAGGATCTCCTGTGATGACGTGATGGCGGTGGACACCGACGGGATGAGTGTATAACGTTCTCTCCAGGATAGAGAACGTTATCGTTTCCATCGATCTCGGCTCAGCGCGCCGCCCGGTCCCTTCCGGGTGGGTGGTCATTTCACGGGGTAACAGTGAGGCGCTCACATGTCGCGACGCATCGGCAGGATCCTGCCCCGGCAACGCTCCGGAGGGCGCGGGTCGTCGGACCTCCCGCTCGGCCGGCTCCTGCTCCTGGCCGCGGCGATGTTCGTGTCCATGACCATCGAGTTCATGCCCGGCGGGCTGCTTCCCGGCATCGTCGCCGACCTCGACGTCGACGTCGCCATGGCCGGGCAGCTCGTCACCGCGTTCGCGCTCACGGTGGTCCTCACGGCCGCGCCGCTGGCGCAGGCCACACGCCGGGCGCCGCGGCGGCCCCTCCTCCTCGTCGCGTTCGCGGTGATCATCGCCGCCAGCGCCCTCGGGGCGGCGGCGCCGTCGTTCGGCTGGTTGATGGCGGCGCGCGTGCTCGCCGGCCTGGGGCACGCGGCCTTCTGGTCAGTGGCCGGCGCCTATGCCGCGTACCTGGTGCCCCGGTCACAGATCGGCCGGGCGACGGCGGTGACCGCCAGCGGCGGCGCGGTGGCGGGGATCGTCGGCGGCCCCCTCGGCAACGCGCTGGGCCAGGCCTTCGGCTGGCGGGTGGCATTCCTGGTGATCGCCGGCGTCGGCGTGGTGGTGCTCGCCCTCCTGCTGGCGATGCTGCCCTCGGTGGGCGGCGGTGTCGCGGCAGAGCGTCCTCGGGCCGTGGGGCGTCCGGCGGTGCCGGGTCGGATCCTGCTCCTCTGCGGCCTGCTGCTGGTGCTGGTCCTGGCGCAGTCGTCGTACGGGACGTTCTCGGTGCCGTGGCTGCAGCACGTCGCGGGGTTCGGGGCGACCACGATCCCGCTCTACCTGCTGGCGACGGGCATCGCGGGGGCGGCGGGTGTCGCCGTCGTGGGCGCCGTCGCGGACCGGCATCCCCGCGGCGCCCTCGTGGGCGCCACGGCGGCGGTGTTCGTCAGCGGGGCCCTGCTGCCCGTGGCGGCCGGGCATCCCCTCGCCGTCGTCGCGGTGGGGTGCCTGTGGAGCGCGTCGTTCGGCGCCATCCCGCCGATGCTGCAGGCGCAGCTCATGCGCTGGTCGCCCGAGGACGTGCGTTCGCTGTCCGTCGCGCTGTTCACCACGGCCATCAACATCGGCATCGGCGGCGGCGCGCTCCTGGGCGGGGCGCTGCTGGCCGCCACGTCCCTCGAGGCGCTGCCCTGGTTCAGCGCGGCCGCGACGGGACTCTCGCTGGTGGCGATCGTGGTGGGGCTCGGCCTCCGGCGCGGAGAACGTTCTATAGCTCATCGTGTACCCTGAGCGTCGGGGGAACAGGGTGGTTCTCGCGGGCTATCAGGCGGAGGGGAATCGATGAGTCAGACCAGTGGGGCCACGGGGCAACGACGCCGTCGCGTCACCATCGTCGACGTCGCCAAGCATGCCGGCGTGTCGACGGCGTCGGCGTCGAAGGTGCTGCGCAACGCCTACGGCGCGAGCGAGTCGATGCGGGAGCGCGTGCAGGCCGCCATGGACGAGCTGGGCTACCGGCCGTACGGGCCGGCGCGCGGAATGCGGGGGCGCACGTACACGGTGGGCGTGGTGGTCTCCGACATCGAGAACCCGTTCTTCAGCCTGCTCACCGACGGCCTCTCCAGCGTGATCCGCGAGCAGTCCTACGAGGTGTTTCTGTCGCCCGGCGGCTTCACTCGCGCCTCGCAGAAGAGCGTGGTCGACGCCATGATCGACCACCAGATGGATGGCCTGGTCCTGGTCGCCCCTCAGATGAGCCACTCGGACCTTGAGCGCGTGGCGAAGGACATCCCCGTGATGGTCGTGGGTCACCACAGCCGCAGCGAGCACTTCGATTCCGTGGCCGGCGACGACGAGCTGGGCTCGGAACTGGTCGTCGACCATCTGGTCGGACTCGGGCATCGCCGCATCGCCTTCGTCATGCACGAGGCAGGCCGGACGGACGAGACGAGGCCGGAGTCGTACCGTCTCCTCGGCTTCCAGCGAGCCATGCGACGCCACGGTCTGGGCGACGAGGCGGTCGTCGTCGACGGCGAGTGGAGCTTCGAGGGCGGCCGGAAGGCCGCGCACCTGGTGGACGCACTGGAGACCCAGCCGACGGCGGTGCACGCCGGCGCCGACATCGTCGCCCTCGGCATGATGAGCGAGCTCTGGAACGGCGGCCGGTCCGTGCCGGAGGCGTACTCGTTGGTGGGCTACGACAACTCGCGCACTGCCTCGCTCGGGCCGATCCGGCTCACCACCGTCGACCAGTCCGGCGTCGAGATGGGCGAGCACGTGGGACAACTCCTGCTTGAGCGGATCGAGGGACGCGCGGAGGCGCGCCACGAGGTGCTCGAACCCCGCCTCGTCGTCCGCGACACGACGGCCCCCCTCGCCGACGGCTGAGCGGTCAACAACTTCGGCGAACGCTGATCGCCGCTCGTCGGCAAAGACTCAGGCCCCGCCTCGAGGCAGTGGCTCGGTCCGCTCCACGCTCTGCGCCACCCTCAGGTCCCGCTCGCGGCCCCGCTCCCTCAGGCCCTCGACGACGCCGGCGCGGTCGGCGTCGGTGCGGTTGCGCGAGAGCTTGAAGCGGCCCACCACCTCGGTGATCTCCAGCTCAACGCCGACGATCCCCTGCAGCATCGCGGCCATGAAGTCCTTCGGCGCCTCGGAGCGCGACCAGGGGCCCCGATGCGCGTCCGCCGCGTGCGGGATGTCATGGAGGCGGTCGGCGTCGAGGGCCGTGGCTTGAGCTATTACCTCGGCGCGCAGGCGGTCGGGGTCGCGGTGGACGCTCAGCCAGCCGGCGATCTGAACCTGCTCGTAGTCCCAGGTGCCGACGGCGCGGCCCCTGGCGCGGCCGCGCGCGACGCCACCGTGCTCCGCGGGCTGGACGCTCGGGTACCAGCGCGGGCTCACGTACGCGTGGGCGCCCTGGACGACCACCCGGCAGGGCACGAGGGCCCCGGCCGGCAGGTCGAACTGCGGATTGGCGGCCGACGCGTGGGCGATCAGGCGCCCCTGCCCCCAGACGGTGGGTAGCAGCGTGGCCGACGGGGCACCGTCGCCCCCGGTGATCCACAGCCCGGCACCCACCTCGGCAAGCAGTCCCTGACAACGTGCGATGTCGTCCACCCGCTGGCTGCTGGGGACGTAGACCTCGCTCCGGGGCGGCTCTGGATGCATGCCGGAATGCTACCCCCACCCGGTCTCCGGCCCTCGGGCGGCCCCTGCCGTCAGGCCAGCGGCCACACGATCAGCGTGCGCCACGTGGCCGGGTCCGGCTCGGCCGCGGGGTCGCTGACGTACTGCTCCCACATGCCCTCGGCCAGCGCCAGGCCCTCCAGCTTCACCCAGGTCATGAGCTCGCCGTAGGTGCCCTCCATCTGGTCGTACGACCCCACGTGGGTGCCGACGACGGCCTCGCCGCCGGGCAGCTCGAACGGCTGGACGTCGCCGGAGCGGACCTCGGCCGACACCGGAAACCCGATCGACACGTCGACGGTCTCGCCCGGCATCGAGTGGTAGTAGCCGAAGGGCGGCCCGGTGACGGTGGCGCCCTGCTCGGTGACGGCCTGCATCACCTGCCCGAAGCCCGTGTCGAACGCAGTCGTGAGCTCGGCCATGGGCACGGTCCTGCGGACCGCCGCCGCCTGCTGTGGCTCGATGGTGCTGATCCTGAACTCGGTCATCACATCCTCCTCGGCCCCGTCGTTGGAGCCCTTGGGTTCAGTATGCGCCGGATCCAGAACCCAGGCGCCCGCCAGGCGCCTGTCCCAGAGCGCAGGCGTGGGGACGCAAGGCAGGCCAGGGCTTGGCGCCTGCGCAAAGTCAGGGTGCCAGCGCTATAGGGCTGGCGACAGTACCTAAGCCAGGCGCCCGCCAGGCGCCTGTGCTAGAGCGCAGGCGCGGGGACGTAAGGCAGGCGACAGGACCTGGTTCAGCCTCGGGTGGGATCGAGCACCAGCAGGTCTCCCACCTCGCAGTTGAGCACGCGGCAGATGGCGCGCAGGGTGGAGAAGCGGACCGCCCGGGCGCGGTCGTTCTTCAGGACGCTGAGGTTGACCACGCTCACGCCCACCAACTCGCTCAACCTGGTCAGGGTCATGTCGCGATCCATGAGGAGCTCGTCGAGGCGGCAGTGGATGCCGGTCTCCTCCTCGGGCTCGGCGGGGACCATCAGACGAGCCCCGCCGTGTCGCGTTCGAGGGCCTCCCCGTAGCGGAATGCGGCCGCGACGGCGGCGAGTGCGAACCCGGTGAAGACCGGCCAGAAGTGGATGGTGACGCCGAGGCGCGGGGTGGGCATGAGGACTGTGGGATCGTCGATGCCCAGGGTCTCCTCCCAGCTCCAACCAACCGCGCCGAGGACCTCGTTGGCGGCCATGAACTCGCCGATGCCGGTGCACAACTGCCACAGGATGCCGCCCCCGATGAGCGCCGCGGCGGCCAGCGTCACCGCCTTGCGCACGACGGGGCGGAACGGCTCCCCGGCAAGCAGGCGGTGGGCGATGAGGAGGACCGCTACGGTCACGGCCAGCTGGGTGAGGCCCTGGACCAGGGTGCCCGCGGCCAGCAGCGCCCGGGTGCCCATGCCCAGCCCCGACACCGAGGACAGCGTCTCGGTGAAGCCGCCGCCGACGATCCTGGCGTCCCCGCCCGGGGTCATCTCGACGCCCTCGGGGAGGACGGGCCAGAAGGTCTGTACCGGGAGGGTGACCTCGATGGTGTCGCGCGTCAGTTGGGAGACGACCGCGACGACGGTCAGCACGAGGACGATCGCCGCGTAGACGGCGGCGCCTCCCCGCACCAGTCTCAGCGCCGTCGCGCCACCGCCCACCCGGCCGCGCGCGACCAGCGCCACCAGGGCGACCACAAGGGCCGCCGCCACCACCGCAATGCCTGCTGCCCCTGCGAACATCGCACACCCCTAACGATTCTCGATAATAACGATAAACGTTAAGTTAGCTCAGGTCGGCCCCGTCCGCAAGGGCCTGCCCCACCCGAAGCCCAGCCATGGGGCTCGTCCCCCAGGCGAGGGCTCGGTGACCCCTCACCGCAGCGCGGCGAGCTCGTTCCCCAGCGCCTCGGCCGACTCGTGGCTGAGCGCCTCCGGGCTGTAGCCCAGGATCTGGCGCACCGACATCGCTCCGGCGAACGCGTCGCGCTCCAGCGCGGCGGCCAGCGCAGGGGCGTGGCGCCTGACGGCATCCGCGGCGCGCTCGTCGGCCATGAGACGGCCGAGCGGCATGTCGAGGCCGAGGCGGCGACGCTCCACCAGCGTGCGGAAGGACTCCTGCTCGCCGTCGACGGCGAAGTCGCCGAAGACGGTCTGGAGGAACCGCACCGACTCGCGGAGCCACTGCGCCACCGACGGCTCCACCATCGGGGCCTGCCCGTTCGCGGTGGCGGCGGTGGCGAGGCTCAGGCCGTGGGGGCCGAGGAGATAGATGTGCGACTCGAACGGCACGCCGTGCTCGGCGAGCGCGGCCTGGAAGGCGATGGAGTTGCGGATGGGCACGACGGTGTCGTCGCACGTGCTGAACAGGAAGGTGGGCGGAGTGGCGGCGGAGACGTGGCTGGGCACGTCGATCAGCTCCTTGCCCACCGGCGGGCCGAACTCCTCAAGGGTCACGGGGTAGGCGGCGATCAGCGCGTCCGGCTTCTCCTCGGCGGCGGTGGCCAGGCTGCAGGCGAGGTGTCCGCCCGCGGAGAAGCCGACGGCGGCCACCTTCGTCGGGTCGATGTGCAGGTCCGCGGCGTTGTCGCGGATCCAGGCCAGCGCGGCCTTCGCGTCGTCGAACGACTTCTCGAACGGCGACTCGGCCCCCACCGCGTAGCGCAGCACGAACGCGTTGAACCCGGCCGCCAGGTAGGCGAGCGCGACCGGCTCCGCCTCGCGGTCCGAGGTCATGAAGTAGCCGCCCCCGGGGAGGACGAGGACGGCGGGACGGGTGGCTGCGGTCGCGAGCTCGGCGCTGGGCTCCTGGACGTAGCAGGTGAGGGGGGCGTCATGGCCGACGGTCTGGGTGAAGAGCTTCATGGGCCCATTCTTGCCGAGCCCCAGGTCAGGGCGCCGCCGACCCACTGAGCGGCGGCGGGCGGTTGTCGACGACCGTCTTCATCACCAGCGTGGAGACCAGCTTCTGCACCCCGGGGAGCGCGGACAGGCGGTCGTCCCAGAGTCGCTGGTAGGCGGGGAGGTCCGGCACCAGGATGCGCAGCAGGTAGTCCGGGTCGCCGAAGAGCCGCTGCGCCTGGACGACGGCGGGCAGGGCCTGGACCGCACGCTCGAACGCGTCGATGGTCTCGTGGTCCGCGCTGCGCATCGTGATGAACAGCAGCGCCTCGAACTCCAGCCCGAGCGCCTTCGGGTCCAGGGCGGCGTGGTAGCCGGAGATCACCCCGTCGGCCTCGAGCTTGCGCACCCGGCGGTGCAACGGCGACAGGCTGAGCTGCACCCGGTCCGCCAGCTCCGTCAGCGAGAGGCGGCCGTCGCCGACGAGCTCCGAGAGAATCTTCCGGTCAATGGCGTCCATGGGGTGAATCCTTCCACTCTCAGTCTCTCTGGCGGAAGAAGTGGCAAACAATTCCCGCCATCGCGCGAGTAGCGTCGAGCCGACGGAGGGAGCCGGGATGGAACTGGGTGTGGCGCTGGCGTTCGCGGGGGTCTCGCTGCTGTTCGTGCTGACGCCGGGCGCGGACTGGGCCTACGCGATCGCCGCGGGGCTGCGGCATCGGAGCGTGGCGCCCGCCGTCGTCGGGATGCTGGCCGGTCACCTGCTGGCGACGCTCGTCGTCGCGGCCGGGGTGGGGGCGCTGGTGGCCCGGCTCCCGCTGGCCTTGGCGCTGCTCACCGGCGTGGGCGCGGCCTACCTGCTGTGGCTGGGGTACCGGACGTGGGCGGCGCCGTCGACCATCCGGGTGGGGGAGGCCGACGACGACGCCGGCGCCCTGCGCAACGCCGCCGCGGGCTTCGCCGTGAGCGGGCTCAACCCGAAGGTGGTGCTGCTGTTCCTCGCGCTGCTGCCGCAGTTCGCCAGGGAGGACGCCGCGCTGCCGATGTGGGCGCAGATGCTGGTCCTCGGCGGGATCCACCTGACCCTCACGGCTGTGGTGTACTTCGCGGTGGCCGCGTCGGCCAAGGCGGTGCTGCGCAGCCGCCCTGTTGTCGCGGCTGCTGTCAGCCGGGCCAGCGGCGTGATCATGATGGCGCTCGGCGGATTCCTGCTCCTCGAGCAGCTGCACCTCGCCTGACGGCCCACCGGCGAGCCGCGCGGCGCTTAGGCTCACCCCATGCCGCACCACCCCGAACTCCTCAGCTGGCTGCTCGACACGGACCCGGCGCTGCGCTGGCAGGTGCAGCGGGACCTGGCGGGCGAGCCGGAGGACGTGTGGCGGGCCACCCGCGCGTCCATCGCGACGGAGGGGATGGGCGCGAGGCTGCTGGCGCTGCAGGACGACGACGGGCAGTGGGCCGGCGGCGCCTACTTCCCGACGCGCGCGGACCCACGGGCCGTCAACCACCCTGACGACGACGAGGGCCAGCCCTACACCGCGACCACCTGGACCCTCAACACCCTGCGCGAGTGGGGGATGGACGCCTCCGCGCTCGACGGGACGGCCGAGAAGCTCGCCGCCAACAGCCGCTGGGAGTACGACGACCTGCCCTACTGGGGCGGCGAGGTGGACTGCTGCATCAACGCTTTCACCCTTGCCAACGGCGCCTGGCTGGGCGCGGACGTCGCGGGACTCGTCGGGTGGTTCCTCGAGCATCAGCAGGCCGACGGCGGCTGGAACTGCGAGTGGGTGGAGGGCTCCACCCGGTCGTCGTTCCACTCCACCCTCAACTCGCTCAAGGGGCTCCTCTGGTACGAGCGCGCCGTCGGGGGCTTGGAGGGCCTGAGGGAGGCCCGGCATCTCGCCCAGGAGTACCTCCTGCAGCGCCGCCTCCTCTACGGCCTGCGCTCGGGGGAGCCGGTGGCGGACTGGGTGGGCTACTTCGCCTACCCGCTGCGCTGGGTCTACTCCGCGCTGCACGTGCTGGACTACCTGCGGGAGGCCTCCGAGTACGACGGAGTGCCGCCGGATCCGCGGGCCGCGGACGCCGTCGAGATGGTCAGGGCCGCCCGCCGCGACGACGGCCGCTGGCTGCAGGGCGGGCGCTACAAGGGCCAGGTCTGGTTCGAGATCGACGTGCCGAAGGGGGAGCCGTCGCCGTGGCTGACCCTCTACGCGACCCGCGTCCTGGACTGGTGGGATGCCGCGGAGGGGGCGACACGACGGGGGCCGTCGGCTACCGTCGGAACATGACACCGAACCCCGGGGGGCGGGTCCTCTCGATGGCGCTGCTGCCTCTCCTGCTGTTGCTCGGCGGATGCGTGAGGCTGGACACCGACATCGTCATCAGCTCGCGCGACACCGTCGACATGACCATGCTGGTGGCCATCCAGGAGGAGTACGCCACCGCCGTGGACACCCTCTGCGAGTCGGACGGCGCCGGCGGGACGGTGAGCACCTACGACGCCGACGGGTATGTCGGCTGCCTCCGCGAGGTGGAGGGGGCGCCGCTGTCCGCGCTGTCCGACGACAACCTCGATCTGAGCATCGTGCACGCCGACGGTGAGTACCGGTTCTCCATGATGAGCAGCGAGATCAGCGTGTCGACGGGTGGCGACGAGCAGCTGATCGCCTCGCTCTTCACCGACTTCCGGGTCTCGGTGACCTTCCCGGGGAAGGTCACCGCGCACAACGGCTCGAGCACCGTCGACGGCACCACCGTGACCTGGACCGACGCAGCCGACATGGCCTCGGGCGAGGGGCTGAGGGCGACGGCGGACGAGGCCGGCTCGTTGCTCACGTTGCTGCCGTGGCTGGGTGCCGCGCTCCTCGTCGCGGCGGGTGTGGTGGCGGGGTTGCTGCTGCTCAACCGCTCGCGCCGCGCTCCCGCTCCCGGGGCCCCGCAGTGGTCGCCTCCGCCCGGCACGGGTTATCCGCCTCCGCCCGGCCCGGCCTACCCGCCTCCACCCGGCCCGGCCTACCCGCCGGCGGGCCAGTGGCCCGGCCCCGCTCAGCCGCCCGGCCCCGGGAAGCCGCAGTCAGCTGGTGGCTACCCGTCGCACTCGGCCTCGGCCGGCGCATATCCCCCGCAGCCCGGGTACCCGCCGCCCGGGTACCCGCCGTCGTCAGGTGGATATCCGCCCCCGCCGCCGAAGCCCCGCGTGGCCGACTATGCGGACCCGTCCTACCTGGACTCGCCGCAGCCGGAGTCGCCGCCGCGGAACCCGTGGGAGCGCCCACCGTCGAGCCCCTGAGCCCGATGGCCGGGGAGGCCCGTCACTTGGGCTGGACCAGGACCCCGTTCGGCTTCTTCTGGATGACGTAGCCGGGGTGTGCGGCGAACAGGTCCTTGAGCTTCGCGAATCCCCAGGTGCGGGAGTCGAAGTCGGAGGCGAGGCGCGTCAGGTTGCTGCCCACCGCGCCGAGGTTCGCCCAGTTGTCGTTGCCGGCGGCCGCGTCGACCGCCTCCGCGAGCAGCTTGTCCAGGAACGCGTCGCGGATCAGCGTGCGCGTCGACTCCTGAGCCGGCTGGGCGGACGCCACCACGGTGAGGTTTTCGACGTAGATGAAGGTGTCGCACGCCGCGACGAACGGCTTGGGCGTCTTCCGCTCGCCGAAGCCGTAGACCACCTTGCCGTCCTCCCGGAGCCTGGCCGCGAGGCGAGTGAAGTCGCTGTCGCTGGAGACGAGGCAGAACCCGTCGAGGCTGCCGGCGTGGAGGAGGTCCATCGCGTCGATGATGAGCGAGCTGTCCGTGGCGTTCTTGCCCGTGGTGTAGCTGAACTGCTGGATGGGTTGGATGGAGTGCTGCAGCAGCTCGGCCTTCCACGAGGTCAGCTGCGTCGACGTCCAGTCGCCGTAGGCGCGCCGGACGGACGCCCGGCCGTACTTGGCCACCTCGATCAGGAGTTGCTCGATGTGGGTGGCGCGCGCGTTGTCGGCGTCGATCAGGACGGCCAGCCGGGCCTCGCGCGGTGTCTCTGTGGCCATGGTGTGCCCCCTTCGTCGTGCACGAACCTACCGCTGAACCGCCCCCCGACGTCGTGGGCGGCGCCGGGGCCGCACTCCGTCGGCGTGTCGTGCACACGCCGTGCTGTTCCCGCGACCGCGCGGCACCTCAGCCAGCGGGGGGCGGCGAAGGTGGTGTGGCCGACGGTGGGGTCAGCGGGGCGGGGGCGGGGCCGTCGTGCCTCGGATGAGGAGTTCGGTGGGCACGACGACGCGGTCGTGGCGCGGCATCGGGCCGCGGGAGCGGATCTGCGCGAGCACCAGCTTCACCAGCTCGTGCCCGATCTGCTGGAAGTTCTGCCGCACCGTCGTGAGGGGTGGGTACACGTACTCGCTCAGCGCGATGGCGTCGAAGCCCACGACGGAGACGTCCTCGGGCACGCGCCTCCCGGCCTCGTGGAGGGCGCGGATCAGGCCGAACGCCATCTCGTCGTTGGCGACGAACACCGCGGTGATGTCCGGATCCGCCGCGATCCTGTGGCCCAGCTCGTAGCCCGACTTCGGCGTCCAGTCGCCCTGCCAGACCTCCGGGGGCTGCACGCCCGCAGCCTCGAGCGCCCGCCGCCACGCCCCGCGTCGCATCAGTGCGGGCTCGGAGTCGGCCGGCCCGGCGAGGTGGTGCACCGTGTGGTGGCCAAGCCCGAGCAGGTGCCGGGTGGCGTCCCTGGCTCCCGGTACCTGGTCCGCCATCACGGCGGGGTAGTGGCCCACGAGGCGGGAGTCCGAGACGGCCACCGGCATCCCAGCGGGGAGGGTCAACGTCTCCGGAGTGGCCTCCTCGGCGCGGATGATCACCAGGCCGTCGATGGCCTGATTGGAGATGCGGTGCGCCGCGCTCTCCCAGTCCTCGGCGAGCGCGGTCTCGTCGTCGATGCTGAGCAGGGTGACGGTGTAGCCCTCTTCGTCGGCCGCCTTGACGACGGCTCCCGTGGTGAGCACCTCGCCGGTGCGCTCGTAGCGGTGGGCGAGCAGCCCCAGCGTGCCGAAGGACCCGTTGCGCAGCGCGCGGGCGGCCCGGTTGGGGGAGTAGCCGAGCTGCGCGATGGCGGCCAGCACCTTCGCCTTGGTCTCTGGGCGCACAGGATCCGCGCCCGTCGACACTCGCGACACAGTTTGTGCGGAGACGCCGGCCAGCCGGGCCACGTCCTCGATCGACGGGCCGGTCTTGCGTCGTCCTCGACCCGAGACGGTCCCCATGGCCGGGAGTGTAGCCCGGATCGGATGTTGACGTCACCATCGGTGCCGAACCGACCCTGCGGGACGGCGTACAAGTGTTATCAGACCGTTATCTGACCCCCAGTGACGGCCTCCGGAAGACGTGCTACGTTTACGTAAACATTGGTAACCGACGAAGGCGAAGACGCCTTCCGGGACGCACCGACCCGTGCCTCGGTGTCAGCCACAACAGACTAAGGAAGTCGCATGAACACGTGGAAGAAGCTCGCAGCGTTGGCCGTCGTGGTGCCACTCGCCCTCACCGCCTGCGGCGGCTCAGGGGACAACGGCACCGACGGCTCGGCCGCCCCCGAGGGTGACGGCAAGCTCACCGTCTGGGCCTGGGACCCGGCCTTCAACATCTACGCCCTCGAAGAGGCCGCGAAGGTCTACCAGCAGGAGAACCCCGACTTCGAGCTCGAGGTGATCGAGACCCCCTGGGACGACCTGCAGACCAAGCTCACCACCCTCGCGCAGTCGCAGGAGACCGGCGAGCTGCCGGACATCTTCCTCATGCAGAACAACGCGTTCCAGAAGAACGTCATCAACTACCCGGACCTCTTCAACGACTACACGGACACCGACATCGACTTCGGCGAGTTCCCTGAGGGCGTCGTCGCGTACTCCACCATCGACGACATCCACTACGGCCTCCCGTTCGACAACGGCACCGCCATCACAGCGCTCCGAACCGACGTCCTCGAGGAGGCCGGCTACACCGTCGCCGACTTCACCGACATCACCTGGACGGACTTCATCACCAAGGGCAAGGATGTGCTGGCCAAGACCGGCAAGCCGCTCCTCTCGGGCCAGGCCGGCTCCGCCGACCTCATCATGATGATGCTGCAGAGCGCCGGCGCCAGCCTGTTCGACGACGAAGGCAACCCCACCATCGTCGGCAACGAGGCCCTGATCAAGTCCATCGAGACCTACAAGGAGCTCGTCGAGTCCGGCGTCTTCGTCGAGGTCAACTCGTGGGACGAGTACATCGGCACCTTCGTGAACTCCAACGTCGCGGGCACCATCAACGGCGTGTGGATCCTCGGCTCCATCCAGTCGGCCGCTGACCAGAGCGGCCTGTGGGGCATCACCAACCTGCCCAGCCTGGACGGCATCGACGGCGCCACCAACTACTCCGCCAACGGCGGCTCCTCGTGGGCCATCAGCTCCAACGGCGACAAGGCGCTGGCCGCGGACTTCCTCGGCGCCACCTTCGCGGGCTCCAACGAGTTCTACGACACGATCCTCCCGTCCTCGGGCGCCCTGGCCAACTGGCTGCCCGCCGCCGACAGCGACGTGTACTCCGAGCCGCAGGAGTTCTTCGGCGGAGAGCCGATCTTCACCCAGGTGCTCGACTTCGCCGCGCAGGTGCCCAGCAACAACACCGGCGCCTACTACTACGAGGGCCGCGACAACGTCAGCGCCTCGATCGTCAAGATCCTGGACGGCACCGACATGGACACCGCGCTCGAGGAGGCCCAGCAGGCCGTCGAGTTCGCGATGCAGTGATCAGGAACCATCGATCAGTGCTTCCGAACTGACCAGTCATCGTGGTGGGGGCCGGTTCTTCCGGCCCCCACCCACGCGAAAGGTGGTGTGAGAGTGTCGAATCAATCACGGGTGGCCGTCCGCAAGGACGTGGCCCCCGACTCTGCGGGCAACGGGTCCGCCAAGAACGGCCGTCGCTTCGGCATCGAGGCACGGCGCAACCTCACGGGCTGGATCTTCCTCCTGCCGGCCGCGATCCTCATCCTCTGGATGAACTTCTGGCCGATGCTCCAGGCGTTCATCCTGTCGATGAAGACGGGACGGGGCACCAGGCTGAACTTCGCCGATCCCCTCTGGTACAACTACCAGCGCCTGTTCAGCGACGAGATCTTCAAGCTCACCGTCCAGAACACGTTCATCTACCTGATCATCCAGGTGCCGATCATGCTGATCGTCGCCCTCGTGCTGGCCAACCTGCTCAACGACAAGAACCTGCGGTTCAAGGGCCTGTGGCGCACGGCGATCTTCCTGCCCTGCGCGGTCTCGCTGGTGTCGTACTCGCTGGTCTTCCGCACCATGTTCGCCAATGACGGCCTCGTCAACGACATGCTCACGGCGCTCAACTTCATCGACTCGCCGATCAACTGGCTGGGCCAGACCGAGACCGCGCGCTTCGTGATCATCCTCGGCCTGCTGTGGCGCTGGACCGGCTACAACATGGTGTTCTACCTCGCGGCCCTGCAGAACATCGACTACTCGTCGCTCGAGGCCGCCAAGATCGACGGCGCCAACTCGTGGAAGACGTTCTGGTACGTGACCATCCCGCAGCTCAAGCCGATGATCCTGCTCACCGCGATCCTCTCGACCAACGGCACCATTCAGCTGTTCGACGAGTCCTGGAACCTCACGCAGGGCGGCCCGGCGTACACGTCGATGACCATGTCGCACTACCTGTTCGAGGTGTCGTTCCAGCGGAACCCCAACTTCGGCTACGGCGCGGCGCTGTCCTACGTGATCCTGATCATGGTGGCGGTGCTGGCGTTCATCCAGATGAAGATCGGTGATAAGCGTGACTAAGACCCAGTGGCGCCGCGTGCCCTCCTACCTGTTCCTCGCAGTGGCGGCCATCGTGTCGGTCTTCCCGCTGTACTTCATGGTGGTCTCGGCCACCAACACCAGCCAGGACGTGCTCAGCTCGCGCATGCTTCCAGGGACCGCCCTGATCGACAACTTCGTCTCGCTGGTCTCCCAGCAGGACGTGGCCTCGGCCATGTGGTACTCCACCATCAACGCCGTCGGCACCACGGTGCTGGCGCTGCTGGTGTGCTCCATCGCCGGCTACGGCTTCGAGGTGTTCCACTCCAAGGGCAAGGACCGCCTGATGGCGTTCCTGCTGCTTGCGATGATGATCCCCTTCGCGGCCACGATGATCCCGCTGTTCCAGATGTTCGCGGACTTCGGCATGGTCAACTCGGTGGGCGCGGTCATCCTGCCCGCCATCGCCACGCCGTTCCTGGTGCTGTTCTTCCGCCAGGCCTCGCGGTCCTTCCCGCACGAGATCATCGAGGCGGCCCGTATCGACGGGCTCGGCGAGGTCAGCATCTTCTTCCGGATCTTCATCCCCACGATGAGGTCCACCCTGGCGGCCGCGGCCGTCATCACCTTCATGACCGCCTGGAACAACTTCCTGTGGCCCAAGGTGATCCTCGTCAACAACTCTTTCCAGACCATGCCGATGCTCATCTCGAACCTGCGCGCCGGCTACGTGACCGACTACGGAGTACTGATGCTCGCCGTTCTGATGGCGTCCCTGCCCACGATGGTTGTCTTCCTCGTGCTGCAGCGCGCCTTCGCCGAGGGCATCACAGGAGCCATCAAGTGACATTCGATCCCACCAGAATCGCCGACCCCACCTACTTCGCCGAGAACCGGCTGCCCGCGCACTCGGACCATCGCTGGTTCGCGGGCCCCGCCGAGGCGTCGCTCGGAGTGAGCAGCTTCGAGCAGTGCCTCAACGGGGTGTGGAAGTTCCACTACGCCAAGAACCTCGCGCTCGCGCCGTCGGGCTTCGAGGCCGCTGACTACGACGTGGACGCCTGGGACGACATCCGCGTCCCCGGCCACATCCAGTTGCAGGGCTACGACAGGGCCCAGTACGCCAACGTCCAGCACCCCTGGGACGGGCTCGAAGACATCTGGCCCGGCGAGATCCCGACGAAGTTCAACCCGGTGGGCAGCTACGTCACTCACTTCACTCTCGACCACCCGCTGGCCGACGGCGAGCGGCTCAGCGTCTCTTTCAAGGGGGCTGAGTCCACCATCGCGGTGTGGCTGAACGGGCACTACGTGGGCTACGGCGGAGACGCGTTCACCCCGTCGGAGTTCGACCTCACGCAGTACCTCGTCGACGGCGAGAACAAGCTCGCCGCGCAGGTGTACAAGTGGAGCGGCGCCGCGTGGATCGAGGACCAGGACTTCTACCGGTTCTCCGGCATCTTCCGCGACGTGATGCTCTACCGCCGCCCGGCCGTGCACGCCGAGGACCTGCGGATCAACACCTCGGTGGCCGACGATCTGGTCGCGGCCGAGGTCAGGGTGGCCGTGTCGCTGCAGGGGGAGGGCTCCGTCCGGGCCACCCTCGCCGGCGTCGGCGAGCTCGCGGCCGGGAGCGACGGGGTGCTGGCGGTCTCCGTCGAGCACCCGCGGCTCTGGAGCGCGGAGGACCCGCAGCTCTACGACCTGACCGTCGAGGTGCTCGACGTAGCCGGGGCCGTCGTCGAGGTGATCCCGCAGCGCGTGGGCATCCGCCGCTTCGGCATCGAGGACGGCGTGATGAAGATCAACGGCCGCCGGGTGGTGTTCAACGGTGTCAACCGGCACGAGTTCGGGCTTGAGGGTCGGGTGATGTCGCGGGAGCAGACCGAGGCGGACCTGCGCCTGATGAAGGCGCACAACATCAACGCGGTGCGCACCAGTCATTACCCCAACAACTCGTTCCTCTACGAGCTCACCGACGAGTACGGTCTCTACGTCATCGACGAGATGAACCTCGAGTCGCACGGCATGTGGGACGCGGTGGTGCGTGGGCGGGTCACGCTGGAGCAGGCTGTGCCGGGGGACCTGCCCGAGTGGCGCGACATCCTGGTGGACCGGGCCACCAACATGATGCAGCGGGACAAGAACCACGCCAGCATCATCATGTGGTCGCTGGGCAACGAGAGCTTCGGCGGCACTAACCTGCGTGACCTCGCCGACTTCGTCCGCGACTCAGACACGCGCCCCGTGCACTACGAGGGCGTCCACTGGGACCCGCGGTACCCCGAGACCACCGATGTGGTCTCGCAGATGTACACCCCGGCCGCCACCATCGAGGAGTTCCTCGCCGCCAACCGGGACAAGCCGTTCATCCTGTGCGAGTACGCCCACACGATGGGCAACTCGTTCGGTGCCGTCGACAAGTACATCGACCTCGCCTACCGCGAGCCCCTCTACCAGGGCGGGTTCATCTGGGACTTCTCGGACCAGGCCATCGCCCTCAAGGACCGCCACGGCAAGCCGTACTTCGGCTACGGCGGAGACTGCGGCGAGGCGCCGCACGACGCCGAGTTCAGCGGCAACGGGATCGTGTTCGCGGACCATTCGCCCAGCCCGAAGCTCCAGGAGGTCAAGAAGCTCTACCAGGGGCTGGCCATCCAGATCTCGGGTGACTCGTTCGAGGTGGAGAACCGGCTGCTGTTCACGGGCACGTCTGCCTACCGATGCGTGGTGACGCTGGGGCGCGAGGGTCGCGTGCTGGCCGAGGCCGTTGTCGAGACGGACGTGGACCCCGGGGACACCGGCAACTACCCGCTGCCGGTGGACCTGCCCGATGCGGCCGGCGAGTACACCGTCGACGTGTCCTTCCGTCTCCGGCACGCCACGCGCTGGGCCTCGGCCGGGCATGAGGTGTCGTGGGAGCAGGCGGTGTTCACCGTCGCGGGGGATCCCGCCCCTTCGTCCCCGCGGCAGGCTCCCCAGCTGATCGACGGCATCCACAACTTCGGGGTCCGGGGCCGGCACTTCACCGCCCTGTTCTCGAAGCTCTACGGCGGGCTGGTGTCCTACCGCTACGGCCTCTCCTCCGACGGCGGGCGCGAGCTGGTGCGCGGCATCCCGAAGCCCAACTTCTGGCACGCCCCCACCTCCAACGAGCGCGGCTGGAACATGCCGTTCCGCGACGGGCAGTGGGCGCTGGCAAGCCGCTACGCCGAGGCGAGCGAGGCCGGACCGTCCGCTGAGGTCAAGGGCGACGTCGTCGAGATCCGCTACACCTACGAGCTGCCCAGCAGCCCCGCGGGTGAGTGCGACGTGGTGTATCTCGTCGACGGCGAGGGTCGCGTGGAGGTGACCCTGACGGTGCGGCCGGGTGACGGGCTGACCGACATGCCGGAGTTCGGGCTCATGCTCGTCACGGACCCGGATCTCGGCAGGCTCACCTGGTACGGCGAGGGACCCGAGGAGAGCTATGTGGACCGACGCTCCGGAGCTCGCCTGGGCGTGTGGGCGGCGGATGTTGCGGAGCAGCTGACTCCCTACATCCGTCCTCAGGAGTCGGGCAGCCACACCGGTGTCCGGTGGGCCACCGTCACCGACGCCCACGGCGCCGGGCTGCGCTTCGAGTCCGTCGACGAGCCCATGGAGTTCTCGGCCCTGCCGTGGACGCCGTTCGAGATCGAGAACGCGGCCCACCCGGTGGACCTGCCTCCGATCCAGAAGACGGTGCTGCGCCCGGCGCTCATGCGTCGCGGCGTGGGCGGCGACGACAGCTGGGGCGCGATGACCCACCCCGAGTACCGGCTGCCGCAGGGTGAGGAACTGGTCTTCCGGTTCGCCTTCCAGGGCATTCGCTGACCGACCGGTCGCTGTCTGGGTCCACGCACCCAGACAGCGACCGGTTCGCTCTCCCGACAGCCGGTTGAGCCGGGCCGCCCCTGTTTCGCTGGTTGAGCCGCGCCGACCCCTCCGCTGGTTGAGCCGGGCGCGCGTCGCTTCGCTCCTTGCGGCCCGGGTCGCCCTGTTCCGCTGGTTGAGCCGCGCCGAGCCGCCTGCGGCTCAGCGCGTGTCGAAACCAACCCGCACATGTTTCAAGGACCTGGCCAAGGTCCGCGGGGACCTTCACGTCGGTTTCGACGCGGGCGCGCGTCGCTTCGCTCCTCGCGGCCCGGCTCAACCAGCGGTGGGATAGGCCCGGCTCAAACCGGGGTGGGACAGGCCCGGCTCAAACCGGCGGTGTTCCGCTGGGTGAGGCGGTCGAGCGCGAAGCGGCGCAGCCCGCGCCGAAACCACCGACCCGCACACGGTTCAAGGACCTGTGCAAAGACCTGGCGGAGGTCCGAGGGGACAGTCGCGTCGGTTTCGACGCGGGCGCGCGTCGCTTCGCTCCTCGCGGCCCGGCTCAACCAGCGGTGGGATAGGCCCGGCTTAAACCGGGGTGGGACAGGCCCGGCTCAAACCGGCGGTGTTCCGCTGGGTGAGGCGGTCGGGCGCGAAGCGGCGCAGCCCGCGCCGAAACTACCTATCCACGCCGACACCCAGACTCACCTTCCGCGTCAGCCGTCCGTCCACAGCATTGAAGCCGTGTGGGAAATCGACCCCGGTCATCACGACCATCAGGGCATGCCATTCACCTACATGCTCGAATGCAGCGACGGGAGCTTCTACGTGGGTTCAACCTGGGACCTGGGTGAACGGGTCAGCCAGCACATGGCCGGCCGCGGCGCGACGTACACGAGCCGACGGCGTCCCGTGCGTCTGGTCTGGGCTGAGGAGTTCGAGCGGGTGGACGAGGCCTACGCGATGGAGAAGCGCGTGCAGGGCTGGGGCCGCGAGAAGAGGATCGCCCTGATCGAAGGACGCTACGACGACCTGCCGACGCTGGCCAGGAAAGGCCGCCGGGCCGCCGCGTGCGAGATCTCCCCGGAAGCGAGAGAGCGGTTGGACCAGCCCTGACCTGCGGCTCCGCCACCCACCACCGTCAGCGATGTCCTGATACACAACCGTCAGCGATGTCCTGATACACAACTGTCAGCGATGTCTTGAGACATCACATCTGGGCCATGAACCTGGGCCAGGTCCTTGAACCAGGCGCAGGTTGGTTTCGACACGCGCTGAGCCGCAGGCGGCTCGGCGCGGCTCAACCAGCGGAACAGGGCGACCCGGGCCGCGAGGAGCGAAGCGACGCGCGCCCGTGGCGACTTGGGTTGAGCCGCGCCGACCCCTCCGCTGGTTGAGCCGGGCCGCAAGGAGCGAAGCGACGCGCGCCCGCGTCGAAACCGACGCGAGTTCGCCAGCGACTTGGTGGGCGGGGTCCTCGAACCGGGGTCAGCCGGCGGGATGGGCGTAGACGCTGCCGCCGATGAACTCCCGCAGGATCGAGTTGAACGGCACCCGCTCGGAGCCGATCGGCTCGAAGAAGGTCAACAGGTTGAGCAGCCGGTCCCGGGTGTCCATGCTCGGGCTGCCGTCGGGGATGGTCCTCAGGGCCGCCTCGGCGAAGGGGCGCAGCGCGTTCAGCTCGTAGAGCATGCTCGAGTTGAACATCACGTCGGCGTCCTCCTGGAACAGGAAGACATGGGCGTACTCGCCGCGGCGCACGCTGTCCCACTGGCCGATCGTCACCTCGGGGGAGATGCCCCGGTCACGATGGTCCCGCACGATGCGCCGCAGCAACCGCACCTCCGTCGTCGGCACCCGGTTCATCAGATCGATGTTGAGGCCGCCCAGCGCGCTGACGTACACCTTGAACACCGCGTTGCGCTTGATCCGCTCCATCAGCCGCGGGTTGAGGGCGTGGATGCCCTCGATCAGCAGGATCTCGGCGGGCCCCACCTGCACCCGGGTGGTGGTCGCGAGGCGGGTGCCGGTGACGAAGTCGAACGTCGGCGCCGCGATGGGCCGCCCGTCCACGAGTTCCGCCAGGTGGTGGGTGAGGAGGGGGAGGTCGAGCGCGTCGGGGCTCTCGAAGTCGTAGCGGCCGTCCTCGTCGACCGGGGTGAACGCCCGGTCCAGGAAGTAGTTGTCCAGCGACAGCGCCACTGGCTTGAGTCCGTTGACCTCGAGCTGGGTGGCGAGGCGCTGTGTCGTGGTGGTCTTCCCCGACGACGACGGGCCCGAGATGGCCAACACCCGCAGTGCCCTGCGCTCGGCGAGGATGACGTCGGCGATGTCGGAGAGACGCTTCTCGTGCAGCGCCTCCGCGATGTTGATGAGCTTCGTCGACCGTCCCGAGACGATGAAGGCGTTGACGTCGGCCACCACCTCGACGTCGATGCGGTCCAGCCACTCCTGGCTCTCGGCGTAGGCGGCGGACAGCCGCGTCGGCGGGATCAGCGGAGCGCCGTCGCCCTTGTCCACGTCGCCGAAGTCGACGATGAAGCCGTGCGCGAAGGGGATGACCTCGAACGGCTCCACCTGCGCCGGATCCATGATCACGGGGTAGACCACGCGGGCGACGAGGTCGCCGACCTGGTAGACGTGGTAGCCGCCGTCGCGGCCCAGGGACGTGATGCTGCTCGCCGGATCCGTGGCCCACTCCTTGAGCCGGGTGTCGATGAGCCGAACTTCCCGCGTCGAGAGGGCCGAGCCGACGAGGTTGCAGTAGACGCCCTCCAGGATGGAGTAGGAGGTCTTGAGCCGCTCGTCGGGGAACAGGTCGTGGATCACCTTGATCAGGCCCACCTTGACCGTCTGTCGTCCCTGGCGCAGATGTGTCTCGCGCATGGTGTCTCCCGTCGCTACCTCCGACGGTACTCGCGCGAGGGTGCGTCGCGGGGGCTTCGGTCGAGTCCTCGGACGATGTGCGGGAGGCTTCGACACCGCTGCGGGCGCTGCGCGCCGCGTCGGGCTCTTCGGACGTCCTCGGAGGCGAGCGCCCTATTTCGCTGGCGAGGTGTGAGGAGCGCTAGCGACGAGCCTCGAAGCCTCGGACGAGTGACGTTGTCAGCTTGCGTTTCTTAGGCTTCGAGGCCGCTTCGCGGCACCTCAGCCAGCGGGAAGGGGCGCTTCGCGGCACCTGAGCCGGTGGGAAGGGGCGCTTCGCGGCACCTGAGCCGGTGGGAAGGGGCGCTTCGCGGCACCTGAGCCGGTGGGAAGGGGCGCTTCGCGGCACCTGAGCCGGTGGGAAGGGGCGCTTCGCGGCACCTGAGCCAG